>CAXHAW010000164.1:0-4742 GCA_964014525.1 uncultured bacterium | reverse complement strand
GGATCGTCGGCAGCGTCAGATGTGTATAAGAGACAGACCCACTCCGCCGCCCCTTCAGTGGTGGATTCCGAAAAGTCCATCACAGATAGATGTGAAACTGCTGCTCCACTGGATCCCACCACTCCGACTGATAACTGAGCCGGGTCACGGCTATTTCGGGGTAATGCTGGTAGTCAAACTCAAAGCCGCCAATGTCGAGGCCATTGGGCCAGTCCCCATCATAATCACACAGCGCCAGCGTGTCCGATTCATTGGTCATCGGGTCGAATCGAATCGCAGTCTCAGAATCGACAAATACAATCTCCAAGTGAACGGTAAACTCCTCCTCTGTCCAAGGCGAAACGGACCAGATTGAGTACACGTATGGCTCACCGTATTCAATCCCCATCCCGACCACATCTGCTTCCGCCACTGGATTGCACACAGGCTCAGTGTTTCGCAAAAAGGAATACGTGAGGCGGATGCCTTGGGACTGAATCCAACGCACCACCTCAATGTGCCCGGCGTGAATGGTCACATCGGTGGTTTCATCCGCCCAAATCACCGTCCCGTCCGCATCAAAATTCAAAAACTCACGGTAACGGTACACGCACAAACCTTGGGTGTTGATGGCATCGGCCTTGCTGTCTCCCACCGAGTAAAACGAATGAATTTCTTCTTCAGGGTAGATGGGGTCAAATTGATAGTACCGCAGCGTCAGTTGTTCGCCCCCCTCGGGAAACTGAAGGGACCAAAACGGCTCGCTTTCAAAGGACAATGGGAACCCATCGTCCGTCTCAATCACGAGGCTGTCCTCAATCAAGGCACAAGGAGACGCGTCAAACCCCTCAATGATGGTCACAGTTCCTTCCAGCTCCGGCTTGCCGCAAGAAATCAAGGCCAGCACAAAACCGAACGTCCAAACTGAAGAGAACCGGAAGAACATGGTCTTGAATATACTCGGTGCAAATTCAGCCGTGACCCACGCGTCTACACGCGCCAAAATCAGACTGCATTTCGGCCCGCATTGACGATACCAAACATCGTGCGCACGACGAGTTTCTCCAGGACCGCGCGATCAGCTGGTGGGGTGCCTTGGCCCTCCAACCATTGCAAGGCCGCCTGCTGAATGACCAAGAGGGGCAAGATGATGGATTCTCTCAAGTCAATGGATTCTGCGATGTCCGGCGCACGTTCCATGAGCTCGGATTGACCAGAAACCCGAAGAATCAACGCCCGCGTCAATGCGAATTCAGACTGAACCCTCCGCCAGATGTCGCCAAATCGATCATCGCTCTCGAGGTGGGCCGTCAGAGAAAAGTTGCATTTGCGCATGCTCTGCATGCTGTTTTCTAAAAGCGCAGCAAACAAGGGCTGACTCCGATAGAGCTCAGCCGCCTCTTCCAGTCTCCCCTCCTGCTCCAAGGCGGACAACGCGGTGCCAATGCCAAAGAAGCCCGGCACATTCTGCTTGAGCTGACTCCACGACCCAACAAAAGGAATGGCCCGAAGGTCGTCCAAGGTCAAGGGGCCCTCCTTCTTTCGACTCGTCGGTCGACTGGCGATGTTGGTCGCCCCATAGTGCTTCAGGGTGCCATATGTCGAGAGGTATTCCATGAACATCGGATGGGCCTTGAGTTGGTTGTACTCGGCATAACTCCGCTCTGCCAACTCGTCCATGAGCATGCGCTGCTTGCGGGTCCAACGCGACTTCTCCGGGTCGATCAGTCGATGCTGAATTCCTGCAGTCAGCAAGAGTTCTACGTTGTAAGACGCACTGCGGGGGGTCCCGAAATTGGAACTGATGGATTGCCCTTGAATTGTTGTCTGAACCTCCCGTGTGTCCACATCGGGGCCCAAGGATGCATAAAATCTATGGGTGTTTCCACCGCCACGCGCTGGCGGGCCTCCACGGCCATCGAAGAACACCACCTCCACGCCAAACTCCCTGCACACCGCAGACAACCGTTCCTTGGCCAGGTGAATGGACCAATTCGCTCTGAGGTAGCCTCCGTCCTTGGTGCCGTCACTGAAGCCGAGCATCACATGCTGCACATGGCCCCGCACCGACACATGGTCGCGATACGCCTTTGTTCCGAACAGAATGCGCATCTGGTCTGGGGCGCCTGACAGGTCTTCAACCGTTTCGAAGAGTGGAACAAAATCCAATTCCAATTCTGCGTCAGCATGGGCATGCCGGGCCATCACAAACAAGCGGACGACATCCTCTGCACCCCTGCAGTTGCTGATGATGAAGCGATGACAACCCCGTGGGCCATTGAGCTGCTGAATCTCTCTGATCGAATCCATCACGTCCCATGCATCACGCACCACCTCATCCTCATCTTCGGCCATGGGGCGCACGCTCTGTGATTGAAGCAGCGCCTCGATTCCGTGAGGCAAACCCAGTGCGTCAGCAGAACGCCGAAGGACACGGCTGTCCTGACGGATGTCCATGCTGGCGAAGTGCCTTCCAAACATGAGAATGGCCACCCTCAATCGGGAAACTGATTCGGCGTGAAGCCCCCCAAAGTCTTGCCGAACACGCGTCTCAATCTCCTCCAGACCCTGAAGAACCCCTTCGTCATCAAACACCTGTGTGTCGATGGCAAGAATGGCCGCTTCAACCTTGGACTGCAAGACATCCAGTTCAATGTCAAGCCCCTTGTACGTGATTCTCCGGCGCAATTGCTGAAAGGCACGACGATAACACCGCAACAAGGTCAAGCGCAGTCGACGGGCAACGCGCAGCGTCGTGCCTGCATCCACATAGGGATTTCCATCGCGGTCCCCACCGGGCCAAAACCCAACTGAGAACAAGCCCGCCGCAGTGTCTAGGGACACCCCAGCGGACGCGGAAACGCGCAAAGCCAGCTTTGGAAAGGCCTCGAAAAACACATGCTCGAGGTACCAACTTTGCCGAACCGCCTCTTCATACGGCGTGGGCTTCTTCGTTTGGAAAAAGGGCGTCAGTCCCAACTGGTGGAGCAAATTGTGGGCACTTTCCAAATCCCCTTTCTCCATGTGGGCCGTCAAGTCCGTGATGATACCGAGTGCCGTTCCCGGATAAAACTGCGTCGGATGGGCCGTCAAAACCACCCTCACGTGCTGTTCGCCTAAGGACTGAGACAACTCCCTCCGCAAATCACGGCGCGCAATTCTCGGCAACAGGCCCGCCAAAGATTCCGCACCTTCCAAATCATTGAGCCGATCGTATCGCGCGTCCTCAAGCGCGTCCACAAGCACCACCTGGCGCTCAATGTACTGGACATAGTGAAACAACAGGTTGACGACTTCCTCGCCCGAGACCCCGTCATCACCGAGGTGATCAGCAAGCAAATCCATGGGAGAGTGCCCGTCTATCAACCCCTTCCTGCACGCTTCGGCAAAAAGGGGCACACGAAGGCCCGTGCCCCGAATGCCGTCCAAAGGCAAGGTCAAAAAAATGCTGTTGTACACTTCAAAGGGACGCGAGACGGCCGCCGCGTAGGTGGAATGCTCCATGGGAATAAAATTGAGTTTTACCGGAGCATTGCCGGCGTCGCTCATATTACAATCAAACCGAAGCCGAGTTCGAGTAGAGTCCCGCCCCCGCTAACTTCGCAGTATGGATTATGGCAGGCTGAGACGCAATGGCCGACATCCATGCGCCCCATCCTTTGCAAAACAGCCGATTCCCATGCGCATTGACATTCTCTCCGCCGTGCCCGATTTGTTGAAGGGGCCATTCAGTGAAAGCATCGTAGGCAGGGCCCGCAATGCAGGGGTGGCTGACGTTCAAGTTCACGACATCCGGAAGTGGACGACCGACAAGCATGGCAAAATCGACGACACCGCATTTGGTGGCGGCGCCGGCATGGTCATGGCCATCCAACCGATTGTGGACGCCATCGCCGATTTAAAGTCCCAGAGGGAGTATGACGAAATCATCTACTTGACCCCAGACGGCGAACAGCTGAAACAATCGCGGGTCAACCAACTTAGCCTCGCAGGCAACCTCCTCATGCTCTGCGGTCACTACAAGGGCATCGACCAACGCATTCGAGATCACGTCATCACAATGGAGATCAGCATAGGCGACTACGTGCTCAGCGGTGGAGAATTGGCCGCCGCCGTCCTTGCCGACGCCATTGTCCGTTTGGTCCCGGGCGCCATAGGAGATGGAGAGAGCGCCTTGACCGACAGTTTCCAAGATGGACTGCTCGCCCCACCGGTGTATACGAGACCTGCAGAATGGAACGGCCACGCCGTGCCCGACGTGCTCTTGGGAGGCCACCATGCCGAAATCGACAAATGGCGAATGGAACAAGCGATGGAACGGACAAAACGACTTCGTCCTGACCTGTTGGACGAGGCTTGAATTTTCGTAATATTGCACCCCGTTATTTCGGACACACATACCCCCATCGTCATGGACCGTCTTCGTCAAATCTCCCAGCAGCTCAACAACATGCAGGACTGGCCTGACTTCAAGGCTGGCGACACCATCAAGGTGAGCTACAAGATTAAGGAGGGCGCAAAAGAGCGCACACAGGTGTTTCAAGGCACTGTAATCCAACGCAGAGGCGAGGGAACAACGGAGACTTTCACTGTCCGGAAAATGGCGTCAGGTGTAGGTGTAGAGCGGGTGTTCCCCCTCGGCAGCCCTTTCTTGGAGGCCATCGAGGTGATGAAAGTGGGTAAGGTTCGCCGCTCTCGCATTTACTACTTGCGTGGCCTCACCGGAAAGAGTGCCCGCATCAAGGAAAAGAGATCCTACCAGA
>CAXHAW010000163.1:0-4744 GCA_964014525.1 uncultured bacterium | reverse complement strand
TACACAGGTAGGATCGTCGGCAGCGTCAGATGTGTATAAGAGACAGGCCCCAGTCTTGGAGCGCTTCCTTCGAGGCCGGGAATAGTTTCGTAATCAACGACATCATCGGTTCCGGTTGGTTCGTCAATCCGGATGTGACCAACGGCATCGCCGGGGATGACCATCGCGTCTTGCTGGCGCAACTCACCACCAACGGTGAACTTAACGGACAGTTTTACGTCCAGGTGTTCCCGGAAGGCAGCAACCTGAACCAAGAGCGCGTGACGCTGACCTTCGGGGGAAGCCAATGCGGTTGTACCGACATCGCGGCCTGTAACTACAGTTCTACGGCGATTATCGACGATGAGAGTTGCTATTACCCGGAGTTTGGATACGAGTGTGGCGATGTCTGCTTATTCGACGACGAGGCCCCAACCTTCATTGAGGTGCCGCAAGACGAGACCGTGAGTTGCACCGCGAGCATCGAGGTGAATTACCCGGCGGCCACGGACAACTGCTCTGCCGATCTCATGTATAGCCACTTCGACGAGATTGTGGATGGCCCCTGCGGTGAGGCCTTTGACATCATAAGGACCTACGTGGTGACTGACGTCTTCGGATATGCAGATACTGCGAGCCATATCATCCACGTGGTGGACGAGCAGGCTCCGATATTCACCAACGTGCCTGCTGATGCCACGATCGAGTGCGGTGATTCGCTTCCGACGAGCCTTGCAGTGGCCGTGGACAACTGCAATGGGGTATCGATTACCTACGTTGACGAGATGGCGGAGACCGGTTGCAGTGGAACGGGAACCGTCCTTCGGACTTGGTCCGCAGAGGATGCTTGCGGCAACGTTAATACGGCCGTGACGACTTACACGATTGAGGACACAACGCCTCCATCGATTGAGAACGTGCCTACCGATGTTACCCTCAGTTGCGAGACTCAATACGACTTTCCCATGCCAACGACCAGCGATGTCTGTGGCTCGGTTGAACTATCAGAGGAAATTACGACCCTAGAAGGCGCTTGCCCCAACCAGTATACTTTGATCAGGACATTCACTGCCATTGACTTGTGTGGCAACACCAGTCAAGTGAGTCAGACTGTGAGTGTAATCGATGAAACGGCACCAGTTTTCTCCGGTCTTCCTGGAGATACCACCCTAGAGTGTGGCGAGCTTATTCCCAATGTTGATGTGACAGCTTTGGACGATTGTTCATTCGAATTAGTTGTTGTCTTTACGGATGAGGAAACACCAATAGACGACTGCAAGTACCAGATTATCCGTACGTTCTCTGTGACCGATGATTGTGGTAATACATCAGTTCACGATTGGACGATTACGTATGAAGACACCACAGCTCCGACCTTCTCGGTCCCTGCTGACGTGACGTTGGACTGTTCTGCGGACACGACACCAGAGGGTGCAGGATCAGTGACGGACGCAGCTGATGTCTGCGATGACGCTCCGGAAGTGAGCTATTCTGATGAGGTGACCAACGCTTCCTTCTCTCTAAACGGGCTCACAGGAGACATCCGTGTCGAACTGCGTGTCAATAGCCTGTCAGCTGCCCCGCGTGTGCTGGAGGCCACAGGTGTGACCATGGGAGATGGCGTGGAACTTGACTTGGATGATGAGGTGTCCAACCCATTCAATTTGCGCGGCGCCCTGAGCGTGGACATCGATGAAGACAACATCGGCCTCGCCGTGCTGGATGTGGCTGAATCCGAGACTTACGACTTCATCGAAGTTCGCATCAGCAATCTCTCCAGCGCCGGAATCATAGGGGCCAACCTGGTCTCCAATGGCCTTTTCATAGACGCTGCTTCTGCCGAATTCAGTCAGTTAGTGAGCGAGGATGAAATCGTGCTCACTTGGACCGAAGTCACTGGCAGCACACTTGCCATCACCCATGGTGGTCAAGGGGCTGTGACGGCTCTCGGAGCCTCCAACTGCATCGATCAGAACATCATCACACGAACGTGGACCGCTGAAGACGCTTGCGGCAACAGCACGAGCGCTCAGCAAGTCATCACACTCGAGGACATGACGGCACCGACATTCGATGTCACGCCTGAGGACCAAACGCTGGACTGCGGTGAAGCGTACACATTGGAAATGGCCACGGCCAGCGATGCATGCTCTGGCGTATCAGTAACATACGCTGACACTGAGAGCTTCCCGTGCGATGGCAATCGGACCATTGCGAGGACCTTCACCGCCACAGACGGTTGCGGAAACTTCAGCACCCATGTGCAGACGATTTCGTTCATCGATACCTCTGCTCCGGTCTTTGTCAGCACCCCCGATGACCTCGCTCTGGAGTGCAGTGACGATTTGCCCATCACCGAAGCCGAAGCCATTGACGATTGTGGTTCTGTGACCGTGACCCAAAGTGATGAGGTGGTCCAGGGAGAATGCTCAGGAAACTATACAGTTCTGCGCACATTCACAGCTGCAGATGGATGTGGAAACTCCGCAACATATGTTCAGAGCATTGTGTTCACGGACAACACCGCTCCCGTTGTGACTTCTGTCCCTGCCGACACCACGTATCAGGTCAATGCAGGTCAGGCGATTCCTGTGGACTTACCTGAAGCAGAAGATGCCTGTGGCCTCGTGGACATCACGTTCATGGACGTCTGCACGGACCAGGGGTTGGGTGGCTTCAGTGCGACTCGAACCTTTACCATCTTCGACGATTGCGGCAATGCAACGGAGGCCAGCCAGGAGATCACGGTCAGCTTTACGCTGGGCTGTGACGATCCAGCAGCCTTGAACTTCGACCCCGAAGCCATGGCTGGGGATGGTTCCTGTTTGTATGCTGGTTGCACCAATCCAGTCGCGCTGAACTATAACCCCCTCGCTGACGAGGATGACGGTTCATGCCTGGTGGCTGAAATCGGAGGGTGTATGGACACCGAAGCCTGCAATTATTTTGAAGCAGCCAATACCGACGATGGTTCCTGTGACTACTGCAGCTGCCTCAACGCTCCGACCATCGATGGCTATAGCATCGAGATGGAGACCGTGGCAGAGGGTGGCATCCCGGGCATGACGACCTACCGTCTCTACGCGACGATGGTCAATCCCACGGATGTGTTGTCCAGTGTTGTGGGAGAGAGCGGTTTTGAGACGAGCATCAGCACAAGCACGACGTTCTATCAGGATCCGTTTGGCGGCGTTCTCGGTCAATCAACCAACCCGTTCTTGTATGAATTGCAACCTGAGTTGGAATTCGACAGCTACGTGACCATTGGACTCACTGAATCACCTGATCTGCTTGCAGGCGAGGTGGAAGTGACTGCGGTCCAAAGTGAGGGTTCCAATTGGATTGAACCATTTGAGAGCGGCGGTGACCTCATGATTGGCGGTGACTTCGGTGGCGCTTGGTTCACCCTGAATGGGGCAGCCAACGCGGAGGCTGGAGCTGACCTTCGTGTCCTCTTGGGTCAGTTCACCACCAGTGGAACAATCAGCGGCCAAATCAGTCTCCAGGTTTTCCCTGAAGGCAATGGCGAGAACGACCTCGTGATGACATTCCCCATTGGCAATGCTGGATGTGGTTGCACGGATGCTGCGGCCTGCAACTATGAAGATGGACTTGCATACGACGACGGAAGCTGTGAATTCTCAGGTGTGTATGACTGCGATGGACAGACCTGCGTCAATGACGCGGATGGAGATGGCATCTGTGACGAAAATGAGGTTGCGGGGTGCACCAATCCCAACGCACTTAATTATGACGCTTCTGCTACAGATGAGGATGGAACCTGCATGCTCTTGGGCTGTATGGACCCAGAGGCCGACAACTACGATGTTACGGCCAATGTTGAGGGGGAATGTGTTTATCTCATCGAGGGATGTACGGACCCTGCAGCGGAAAATTACGATGCTGCGGCAGCGCTAGACAACGGCAGCTGTTTGTTCGTGGGTTGTATGGATTCTGAAGCAGACAACTTCGATCCAAATGCCAACGTGGAAGGGGAGTGCTCCTATCCCATGGAGGGCTGCACGGATGGGGCTGCGCTGAACTTTGATGACACCGCTTTGGTCGATGACGGCACTTGCCTGTTCCTCGGTTGTATGGACCCCGCTGCAGACAACTTCGATTCGAATGCCAATGTGGAGGGCTTCTGCGCCTATCCTACAGAGGGTTGTACGGATGGATCTGCAGCCAATTTCAATACCAATGCCCTGATCGATGACGGCTCATGTCTCTATCCCGGTTGCACCGACGAAACGGCCTTGAACTTTGACCCGAATGCCAACTTCGATTCTGGTTGTATCCTTCCGCTCGAAGGTTGCACGGATCCAAGTGCTGAGAACTACAATGCCCTGGCCAACACCAATGATGGAAGTTGTGAGTACACCCCACCTTGTCCAGGTGATTTGAACGGGGATGGCACGATTAACATCAATGACCTCCTGGACTTCTTCCAGATCTATGGGTCGACTTGTCCAGAGTGACACCTGCAGAGGAGGACACCACATCCTTCTCACTTGAACCAGCGAAAGGGGCGCCCTCAGGCGCCCCTTTCCATTTTCCCCGGGTACTTTCGCAGCATGGAGGAGGACAAAAAGGCTGGACTTAGGGCACAACTCGATGCACATCACCAATGGCCTTCAGAGTATATGTTCAAGTTTATTGCCCCCAATGAAACAAATCGGATCGGAGCGGTCCTTGCCGTCTTCCCGGACGATGTCCAGGTGCTGTCTCTTATACACATCTGACGCTGCCGACGATCCTACCTGTG
>CAXHAW010000162.1:0-4746 GCA_964014525.1 uncultured bacterium | reverse complement strand
AAGCTTGAGGCGCTGCGGGGCAAGGTTTGCGTGGTCAGTTTTCCTGAAGCAGTGGCGGAGCAGGTGACCACGAGAAAACAACTCAAGGGCAACACGTACACGATTCAGCGCGGCGATCGGATTTCGCAAGACTTCATCGATGAAATCCTCATCGATTACGGATTTGAGAAGGTCGAATATGTCTATGAGCCCGGGGAGTATGCAATCCGAGGCGGGATTGTCGACATTTTCAGTTACGCCTTTGATCATCCATATCGCATCGAGTTGTTTGGGGATGAGGTGGACGGCATCCGGAAGTTTGACCCGGCTGATCAGCTCAGTGTGGGGAAGATGGATCGCGCTGTCATTGTCCCTGATGTACAAGACCAGCTTGTTAAAGAAGCGCGTGAACCGTTCATCGAATTTCTTGGGGAGTCCTGTTGCATTTGGGCCTGGGATGTGCGCGGTGTGGTGGATCATTTGGATAAGGAAGTAGAGAAGGCTGAGGCGTTTTACGAGAAGCGTACTGGATTGACGGAGGCGCTGCGCCCGGGGGAGTTGTATACCACCGGCTTGCGATTTGAGCGCCGTCTGGAGGCACATCGTGTGGTGGAGTTCAATGGGAGTGCCGGCTTTACTGACCGGGTCACGGTGGACTTCGGACAGAAGGATCAGCCCGGGTTCAACAAGAATTTCGACCTGTTGGCAGAGCACCTCAAGCACAGGAATCAGGATGGCTTTGCCATGTTTGTGGTGGCCGGTCAGGGCACGCAACTCGAGCGGTTGCATGACATTTTTGCCGACCGGGGCGATGAGGTCAAATACCAGCCCATCCCCTCAGAGCTGAGTGAAGGATTCGTGGATGAGGGCATCAAACTCGCTGTCTACACAGACCACCAGATTTTTGAGCGGTACCACCGCTTCCGCCTCAAGGACGGATTCAAGAAAAACAAGCAGGCGCTGACGATCAAGGAATTGATGAGCCTGGAACCCGGTGATTTTGTGGTGCACATCGACCATGGAATTGGGGAGTTCAGTGGCCTCCAGAAGGTGGATGTCGGGGGCAAGGAACAGGAGGCCATCCGCCTCAAATACAAGGGAGGCGACATCCTTTATGTGAGCGTCCACTCGCTGCACAGGATTTCCAAGTACACGGGAAAGGAGGGGATGCCCCCCAAGGTTCACAAGTTGGGGTCATCCACTTGGGCGACCACCAAGAGCAAGACCAAGAAGCGGGTCAAAGAGATCGCCTATGACTTGCTCAACCTCTATGCCAAGCGGCGCGCTTCCAGAGGGTTTGCTTACACACCAGATACGTATCTGCAGACGGAGTTGGAGGCGAGTTTCATGTACCAAGACACGCCAGATCAGTTGACCGCGACTGAGGCCGTGAAGGAGGACATGGAAAAGGAGGTGCCCATGGACCGTTTGGTCTGCGGTGACGTGGGATTCGGCAAGACTGAAATCGCGATTCGGGCAGCGTTCAAGGCCGCGACGGACGGAAAGCAGGTGGCCATTCTTGTCCCAACGACCATCTTGTCCATGCAGCATTACCGGAGTTTCTCCCGGAGGCTCAAGGAGTTTCCGGTGAAGGTGGACTATGTGAACCGTTTTAAGACCGGTAAAAAGATGACGGATACCGTCAAGGCCCTCGAGGCCGGGCAGGTTGACATCCTCATCGGCACGCATGCCATTGTGGGAAAGCGCGTCAAGTGGAAGGACTTGGGCCTCCTGATCATCGACGAGGAACAGAAGTTTGGCGTGGCAGTCAAGGACAAACTCAAAACGCTACGTGCCACGGTGGATACGCTGACTTTGACAGCGACGCCCATTCCGAGGACCCTCCAGTTTTCCTTGATGGGTGCGCGGGACCTCAGCATCATTTCTACTCCCCCACCCAATCGATATCCGGTGGAGACAGAGATTGGGTCTTTCAATGAGGAGCTGATTCGCGATGCCATTGCTTACGAGCTTTCACGCGGTGGTCAGGCTTATTTCGTGCACAATCGGGTGGCCAACATCCGGGACGTTGCGGGCATGATCAACCGCTTGGTGCCGGACGCGCGTGTTGGCATTGGCCACGGCCAGATGGAGGGCGACCAGCTCGAGCGGGTGATGACGGACTTCATTGATGGGGCCTATGACGTTTTGGTGGCCACGACCATCATTGAAAGTGGCATTGACATTTCCAACGCCAACACCATTTTCATCAATGAGGCGCACACGTTTGGGCTCAGTGACCTTCACCAGCTCCGCGGCCGTGTGGGCCGATCCAACAAAAGGGCGTTTTGTTTCCTGTTGGCGCCACCGCTCCATGCATTGCCCACGGAGTCGAGAAAGCGCCTTCAGGCCATGGAGCAGTTCAGCGAGTTGGGCAGCGGCATGAACATCGCCATGCGCGACCTCGACATTCGGGGCGCCGGAAACCTGTTGGGTGGGGAGCAGAGCGGATTCATCTCGGACATCGGGTTTGAGATGTACCAGAAGATTTTGAAGGAGGCGGTCAATGAGCTCAAGGATGAGGAGTTTGCAGAGTTGGCCAAGGAAGAGGCCGATTCCCGAGAGCACTATGTAGAGGAGACGGTGTTGGAGACGGACTTGGCCCTGATGTTGCCAGACCATTACATCTCAGACATTGCTGAGCGCATTGCGCTGTATCGGGAGCTGGACGAAATGGCCGATGAGGAAGGCCTGCAAGCCTATGAAACTCGCCTTGTGGACCGTTTTGGCCCACTGCCTCAAGAGGCTGCAGATTTGTTGGAGACCATCCGCCTCCGTTGGATGGCACAGGTGGTGGGCTTTGGCAAGCTGGTGTTGAAGGGGGGCAAGCTCATCGGCGTTTTTCACGATGAGGAGGGCAGTGACTACTATCGGGGTGTGCGGTTCCAGCGCGTGCTTGATTTCATGCAGCGCAATGTCAAGGGGGTACAGATGTACCAGCGAAACAACGCACTGCGCCTCAGGGTCGAACCGGTGGAAAACCTCGAGGCCGCCATGTCGATTTTGCGTCGCCTGAGTGGCACATCAGCGCGAACCAAGTCTACCGCGTCTGGTCCAAGCCCCAAGGGCCCGGGCCAGTTCATCGTCGAGGAGGACTGAGTGTTATTTCTTTGGTGACCAAGTCAGGCCGGCGCGGAGCCAACGTCCTGGTTGGTCCACGTTGCCGATGTCGACGTACTGAGCGTCCAGAAGGTTGTCTGCACGCACATGGAAGGACAAAGGCAGGGATTCTGGTGTCCATCGCAAGGTGGTGCCGAGAAGCTGTACAGGTGCAAAGTCGATTTCGGCACCGGCCACGGGGTCATAGTAACCGCCATTTCGGTCTTGGGCACTCCAGCGCACATCCAGCACCACGTGGTCCATTGGACGCCAACCAAGGATGACATCGGCCTTGGTGTTGAGGATATCCAATACATAGTTGCTTTCGAACCCAGCGCTGGTCTCGTCGGCTTTCATGAGGGCCAGACTGACGGTCAGGTAGCGCAGTGCGGCTGACGTTTCGTTGGCGCGGACGGAAAGAGAGAATTCTTGTCCCGAGAATTGGACTGCGCGAAGGTTCGTCGCTTCGGTGATATCGGACCCGTTGAAACGCACCCAATCGATGAGGTTTTCGCCCCATCGCGTGAAGTAATGTTGCGAAAGGATAAAGCGGTGCTTATTCCCTGCGTCGCCAGTAATGCGGTAGCCGAATTCGAGGTGTTCGGCTTCTTCTGGCAGCAAGTCTTGGCTGCCTTGGGCGCCGCCCACCGTGTAATAGAGGTCGGTGAATGAAGGCATGCGAATCGAACGGCGGGCTGAGGCGAAAGCCACCAAGCGGCCAGTATCGTCGATGCGCAGAGACAGGGATGCTTCGGGGGTGAAGCGCGGACCGTCGGCTGCAGAATTCACATTCCAGGAAGCCAAGGCTCGAGCAGTGAAGCGGCCCAGCTCGACGCGCTGACCCACTCCGATGTCAAGGTTGGTGCGGCGGTCTCCAAGGGCATAGACGCTGCTGTCTTCTCTACCGTATTCAGCCAAGCCGAGGCGATTGCTGACGACACCTTCTCGTCGGAAATCCGCAGAGATCAGGGTTTGGCCCCATTTGGAGCTGCGACGCGCACCCATTCTTGCCCCGGAGGTGGCGGAGACGTGTTGGTTTGCCCCCTGGTACCAGCTGGGCACTTGTCCATTGTCGGATGTGAGAACGCCATTGGCGTCTTCTGTGTAGTAGCCCTCGCCTTCTCGGAATAACTCGAACCGGTCGCTGTGGTTTCTATGATGGGCACCCGCTTCGAGGTTCCATTCACCAAGGCGGTGTTGCCATGTCAATTGGGTTTGCCACAGGCCTACTTGTTCGAATTGCTGTGGGAAGTTGGCGGTGTAGAAGTCTTGTGCGCCAAACGATGAGGACATGCCGCCGGCTTGGAGGTTGAAGACGCCGTGCTTTGTGATGGAACGGCCGGCATATCGGATGCGGGCCATGGCCAAGTCGGTGTTGTCTTGGTATCCATCTGTAGCGGCGCGGCTGATGCTCAGGCGGTGCCGGGTTTGATCACTGCCCCAATCGTGGCGGGCGCGGAGTCGGTTCCACCCATACGAGCCGCCCTCGACTGAGACTTCTGTGCCGTCGGATTCTCCAGGTCCAGTTTGAAGAATGATGCCGCCGGTCACGCCGCCGCTGCCGAGCGCCCCGCTTCCTCCGCGCACGACTTGAATGCGTTGGATGTCTTCAGGGTCGATGGGCAGGTTCAGGAGGTGGTGGGCCGTGTGGTGCGCACTCCACCGGAT
>CAXHAW010000161.1:0-4753 GCA_964014525.1 uncultured bacterium | reverse complement strand
GAGTGAATCACGTCTCGACTGCGAAAAACAAACTCCACTTCCTGACCAATCGGGAGATGAAACTCCCCTTTGACAACCTGATCGTCACGCCCAGTATCGAAACTGTAAAGGCCGTTTTCAAAGGTGAAACCCTCAATCTCCATGATCCGCTGCCGGTGGCGCTTGAGACGCTTCAACTTGTCCTCCTTGGCTTCGATTTTAGCGTCAGTCAAAATGAGCAAGCGGTCCGTTTCGTGGTCAAGCAGATGGTTGATCTCCGCTATGCGCGTTTCGGCAACGGCTTTCCATGATTGGCCCGCGTGGTCCGCATGATCAGAATGCGCTTCGTTTCCGTGATCGGCATGGCCATCATTGTGTCCATGATCATCGTGACCAGCGTGGTCGTCATGCCCGTGGTCATCGTGATCCGCATGCCCGTGATCATCGTGGCCAGCGTGGTTGTCATGCCCGTGGTCATCGTGATCCGCATGCCCATGATCATCGTGGCCTGCGTGGTCGTCATGCCCATGATCATCGTGATCCGCATGCCCATGGTCGTCTTCTGCAATGCTGGACATCAGCGCGTCCCGCTCTTTGATGAGCAACCCCTTTTCCATGGACAAATCGCGTTCAAGGTTGCCAATCTGCTTTTCGATCTCCACCATGGCATCCTCTACGCCTTCGGGAGATAGAATTCCAAGCGGATTCATCGGGGTGATGAGGTTATAGTTGGACTGGCCAAACTCACCATCATTCCCTGGGTACCTCACCGTCCAGTCAAATTGCTTCGAATACACCTCGATTCGAAGTGCATCCGCCGATGCATCCCCAGTCATCACATTCCAAGCTTGCAAGCCGTAAATGATGATTACGGCCAGAACAATGGAGGGAATGACTGTCCAAATCAACTCCAACCGGTTGTCGTGTGCAAAGAATGTGGCCTCCCGATTCTTATCGTAAGCGTATTTCCAAGCAAAGTAGAAAAGGAAGAAGTTGACCAACACAAACACCGCCGTGATGATCCAGATATTGAAACTCATCAAGGTATCCACAGCCACACCGTGCACAGATGCAGAGGGGGGGGCGTAATCACCATAAGCCCAGTAGAGATAGGCTGTTGCAGCAAAGAAGCCAATGACGAACACCAAAAAGAGGTTCGCATTGAGCCGGGTGTCCGCATGGGAGATGTCCTCCTCACGGCGCCCAGAGATTCGAGACGAGAGTTCGTACACTTTCGCCAGCTGCCCTAAGGCAACAATGCCGACAATGACGACCAGAAGGATGAGCAATTGCATATCGACTCAGATTGGGGTCAGTAGTGGAGCGCTTTGGACTCCTCGATGTATGGATGATTCACTGCAATGAGCGGAGCGGAGGCAAGCCGCTTAAGCGTCACATGAATAAACAACCCGAGGTATCCCAAAAACGTTCCCCATTCAAAGAACCCAAACTGTGCGTGGTCGTGCAGGGTTCCGGGCACAACGAGCAAATACACGTCCGTGTAGTGCCCACAGAAAATGAGAAAACAGACAGGGATAAGAAAATAAGGATTCCGTTTGGCGTCACGGGCCACCAAAACATAGAATGGGATGGCAAAGTTGACAAAGAACATCCCAATGAACGGCACCTTGTAATAGGTGAACATCCTGGCGATGTAATAGGTGACTTCTTCTGGGATGTTGGAGTACCAGATAAGAAGGAACTGGGAAAACCAGAGGTAACTCCACAGCATGCTGATGGCGAATACCCACTTGCCCATGTCGTGCATGTGGCTCTCGTTGACCTCCTTGAAATAGCCAATAGACCGCAACCAAGTCAGGGTCACCGTGGCGAAGATGAGCATGCTGACCCACATTCCACTAAACGTGTACCACCCAAACAAGGTGGAGAACCAGTGCGTATCAATTGACATGATCCAATCCCACGCCAAGGTCGAACTGAAGACAGCAAAAAAGACCAAGAACAGTGCACAGCGGCGGTACATTTTAAAATGGATCTCGGTGCCCCCCACCTTGTCCTCAGCCAAGCTCCACTTGCGGAAAAGATGCGCAAAAAGCAGAAAGGTTCCGATGTACACCATGGTGCGCAACCAGAAGAAACTGCTGTTCAAATAGGCACTCTTGTTGGCGATCAGATAATCGAAGTTTGGGTTGGCCACGGCTCCCTCGACCATCTCATGAGAATAGCCACCGTCTGGGAGCATCCACTCGTAGTACAACGTGTGGTCCATCCAATGGTAGAGGTGATGCAAGTGAAACTGACCCGCCAACAAGACCACAAGAATCGAGCCGGCTCCATAGGGCAGGAATCCGTAAATCGCCTCGAACAGGCGCTTCAAAACAGCACTCCACCCACTCTCGGTAGCATACTGCAACGCATAGAAAAACAAGGCCCCTAGAGCGAGAGAAAAGTAAAAGAAACCGTTGACGAGCAAGTTGGCCCAAAACCGCTGATGACCGTGGCTCTCATCGAAAATGTAGCCGGTACATATGGCAGTGACACCAATGCCCATCAAGACATAGGTCAGCGTCTTCGCCCGGCCCTCGAATCTGAAATTCATCGTATCCATGACTCAGTTTTCAGTATTGATGGCCATGCCGCCGCCCATGCCCACTGGAGCGGATGGCTTCCTGGGCTTCATTTTGGGTTTTTCCACCTCTTCCTCTTCCGGCATCGGCAACCCGTTTTCATCGAAGGAAGGCATTTCCCCTCCCTGCTGAAGGACCTTGATGTATTCAATGACTTCCCATCGCTGGCGCTGGCTCAATTGGCTTGCATGGGACCCCATCAGTCCCTTGCCCCAAGTGAGGGTGTGGTACATCTTGCCCTCCGGCAAGTCCTTCAATTTATCCGTGTAACTCGGTATGCCCGCAATGTGACCGTTCACGCTCAGGGCACCATTGCCCTTTCCCTCCACACCGTGACACTGCGTGCACATCGCGGTGTAGACTTTCTCTCCAGCCTCAATGTTGGCTTGATTCGTAACCAATGGGCTTATGAGTTCCACTCCAGCCCGCTCATAATCCTCCGGCGTCTGGGCATATGGATAAGGCAGTGAAAATGAAATTTGATCCTGGCCCCGGAATGGGATAGACCCTGGGACTGGCTTTCGACTAGAGGGGGTGTAACGCTGAGCGCGTGCCACATCCTCCCCAACGAGATATGGCTCTTGGCCATAGTCCACATATGCCTCAATTGCTGGGCTGCGGTACATGTCAGGCATGTATTCCAGACCCGGACTGTTCGAATCGGTGACGCACGCCGTCAACAAAACAGCGGCTACAACGGGCATCAATATGTTCGATGCGGTCTTCATGCTGCGTATTCTTTGATGCTGATTTCCATCAGGTCCGTCTCCTTCACAGCCGACTCGAGGCCTTCTGCATCCATTCCGTTCTCTTCGGTCAGGATTTCCATCACAAACTTGTCATCTGTCGTGCGCGGGTCGGGGTTGGACGCCGGCATCCCAGGCAGTGTGCCATTTCGAAGCAGGTACGTAATCGACATGCCGTGAGCAGCGCACAAGACGGTGAACTCAAAGGTCACAGGAACAAAGGCTGGTAGATTCTGGATGAGGCTGAAACTGGGCTTTCCCCCAATGTTCATGGGCCAATCTTGAATCATGAAATACCACATTCCGAACAAGGCAAGGCTGGTTCCAGTCATGGCGTACATGAAAGATGCAATGGCCAGCCTGGTTCTTTTTACACCGATCACCGGGTCGATACCGTGCACGGGAAATGGGCTGTACACATCCTTGATACGAATGCCCTGGCCGACCAGCTGTTTGGCCGCATCCATCAGCTTGTCGTCGTCGTCATACATGACGTGAAAGACCTTCTTTGTGGATTCCATGGTCATGCTGATTTGGAATTGGACTGCGCCTCCTCTTGGATGCGCTTTTGCGCCTCACCACTCGATTTGAGAATCGTCTTTAACTCATTCAAGGCGAGCACAGGAAAGAACCGGGCAAAGAGCAGGAACAACGTCAAGAAGATGCCCAACGTGCCAACAAAAACACCGACATCAATTCCAGAGGCATGGAACTCACTCCATGATGAGGGCAAGTAATCCCTGTGCAATGAAGTCAGAATGATCACATAACGCTCAAACCACATTCCGATGTTAACCACAATGGACAGCGCGAAGGTGGCCACGAGGCTTCGGCGAATTTTCTTGAACCAGAACAATTGAGGAGAGATGACGTTGCACGTCATCATGGCCCAATAGCTCGAGCTGTATGGACCACTGAATCGATTGATAAACGCGTAACTCTCATACTCCACCCCACTGTACCATGAGATAAACAGCTCGGTGAGATACGCCACGCCCACAATGGATCCCGTCACGATGATGACGATGTTCATGTATTCGACGTGCTTCGTGTGGATGTAGTTCTCCAAGCGCATGGCTTTCCTCATGATCAGAAGAAGCGTTTGCACCATAGCAAAACCGGAGAACACAGCGCCGCTGACGAAATAAGGTGGGAAAATGGTCGTGTGCCATCCGGGAATCACCGAGGTGGCAAAGTCCATTGACACAATGGAGTGAACCGAGAACACCAGTGGAGTCGCGATGCCGGCCAACACCAAGCTAACCTCCTCAAATCGGGTCCAGTTTTTTGCCCGTCCACTCCAGCCGAAACTCAAGAAAGAGTATACCTTCTTCTGAAGCGGGTGGGTCACGCGATCGCGAATGGTGGCAAAGTCCGGAATCAGACCGATGTACCAGAACACCAGGGAAACCGAGAAATAGGTCGAGATGGCGAACACAT
>CAXHAW010000160.1:0-4763 GCA_964014525.1 uncultured bacterium | reverse complement strand
AAACACTTGAGGGTGTATTCCATCAACACCTTTCCGTATTCGACACCGCTGTCGGAAGCGGGGAACTGAAACCACCGGCGTCCTGGACTTTCATAGGCTGTCTGGGGGTTGTTCTGGGCCTCGAAAGTGTAGGTCTGGACCGTTGTCGTATCAGCCACCATAGTCAGGCTGGAAGCGGTGATAAAGACCAGAGAAACGGAGCGAGTCAGGGCGGACAGGTTCATGGCCAAAAGGTAAGCCGGCCGGCCATTTTCTCCACCCTTCCGAATCAAATCTGACCCAGCGCCTTGTGCATCAATGCCATCGAATCAACGCCGACCCGGGTAAGCTTCTAATCCAGCAGCGAGGATGGCCACTGCCCTCCGAATGGCCTCCGTTTCGAGCACGTAGGCAATACGTACTTCGTCCTGGCCGGCTCCCTTTGTGGCGTAAAACCCAGTGGCCGGGGCCATCATGACCGTCTCTCCATGGAGGTGAAACTCACTGAGCATCCACTCACAGAACGCATCACTCGAATCAATAGGCAAGCGCACAACCGCATAGAATGCGCCGCCCGGGGTGGGCACCGTCACTCCTGGAATGGCCCGGAGCCCTTCGACCAAGGCGTCCCTTCGGTCCACATATTCAGATTTGACCTCATCGAAATACGACTGTGGCGTCTGTAAGGCTGCTTCACCGGCAATCTGGGCCAATGTCGGCGGCGACAAACGCGCCATGGCAAAGCGCATACACGCTTGGTGCACCTCCGCGTTGCGGGTCACCAATGCCCCGATTCTTGCCCCACACATGCTGTAGCGTTTTGAAACGCTGTCCATGAGGACCACGTGGTCATCGAGATCGGGCAAGGACAGCACGCTCGTTGGTGCCTCATTGCCGTAGCAAAACTCGCGATACACCTCGTCGGCAAAGAGATAGAGGTCGTGTTTTAGGACGAGACTGCGGATGGCTTCGAGTTCCGCTGCGGTATAGACGTAACCCGTCGGATTTCCAGGATTGCAAATCAGAATGGCACGCGTGCGGTCCGTCACCTTGGCTGCGAGGTTGGCAATCGGCGGCAGAGCGAAGCCGTCATCAATATGTGAGGTCACAGGAACCACTTTGACTCCGGCCATGGTGGCGAAGCCATTGTAGTTCGCATAGAATGGCTCTGGAACGATGACCTCATCACCGGGCTCGAGACACGCTTGAAAAGCGAAAACAAGCGCCTCACTCCCCCCTGTCGTCACGATAATCTGGTCCGGAGTGACCTCCACACCTACAGAGTGGTAATAGCCGGCCAAGCCCTCCCGATAGGTAGCAAATCCATCGCTCGGGCTGTACTCAATCACCGTTCGGTCCATGCCCTTCACGGCATCCAGTGCCAGCTGTGGTGTAGAGATGTCGGGCTGACCGATGTTGAGGTGCAGCACTTTGCGGCCCGCAGCCTTGGCGGCTACCGCAAAGGGAGCGAGTTTCCTGATGGGGCTGTCGGGCATGGCCTGCCCCTTGGTCGAGATGCGCGGCATGAAATAGAATCGTTTGATTTCTCTGCGATAACGGACCGCGAAGATAACCGCCCAAAAAGCAGGAAGCCGCCCCATAAGGAGGCGGCTTCCGCATGGTCAATTCAGGCAGAGAATCACTGCGTTACGAGCAGCTTGCGAACTTCACTGTAAGCACCCCCTGAAATCCTCAATTGATAGAGTCCTGAGGATAAGCTGCCCGCTTCAATATCCACTTGATAAATCGCACCGGGCTCAACCGTACCGTCGAAGATGTTGTCCAAGAATGCGCCTCCCATGGTGTGAAGCTGTATGGTCAAACGTTGGGCTTCAGACACCTCGAACTGGAGCTGGGCAAGATCCGAAGTCGGGTTTGGCATAAACCCCAAAATGCTGAAAGGTTGCCTGTCCGCTGGACCGCCACCGATAATTGCTGGACCACCCTGGTGCTGCGATTCACCAGACAACTCGGCTCCGCCGTCTTCCTCATCTCCGGTGTTTGAAATGTTGTATTGAAAGGTGATGGCATTTCCACAATCATCTTGGGCCACGTAGTCGTGTTCTGCTTCCCAAGGCAGGCAGCAATCAAGGTCAACGAAAATGTCTCCACTTGATGCCATGCTTCCCTGTGGGATACCGTCGACCACGAGCTCTCCGTCCCAGAAGAACCAACCGCTGGCGCCATAAGACCCGTTCTTGTTGTTGGCCCCCAAGCCCACTTGAAAACCGAAGTAAGCATTGGCCGGTTGGTGCGTCAAGATGAAGTTGGAGCCCTCATAAATTCCTGACCCAATCAAAGTGCCACTGGTCATGACGAAATAATGCCAATGAAGCCAAGCCGGATTGCCTGGGAACACCTCTGCGCAGTCTTTCTTGTATGTGCCCTCTACGGAAGGAGCTTGGGGGTGACCCTCGCCGCTCCATGCGTCCCAGTTCCAACCGCCTTCATAATTGGCCTCTAGTAGAAATTGTCCCCCCTCCCCATCGGTAAGGTGAAGAAGAACCGCGATACTGCTGTCGCAACCAACAATGAACCGGGAGACTTCTGCTGAATCGAGTATGAATGACACGTCCCCTGCGTCGTTCAAATTGAAGAGGCGCATCGTCTCAGGCTCCTCACCATCGCATGTAAGGCCACCCTCATAAGGCTCGGGATCAGAAGGTGCACACATATTGCAAACGTCATCCGTGGGGGCGTCGCTGTCCACATTGTCAAATCGGGTAACGCCAACCTCTGTATTGCAGTGTCCTAATGCCTCTGCCAAACAAGGAGCTGGAAGTGGGTCAAAATCCAGAACCCCTTGTCCGGCGCACGGTAAGGTCACCACCTCGCCATTGGCCAGCCCACAAGTGCTGGTCCATTGAGGGGGTGTAAGGTCATCGACTTGAATGAATTGAATGACTTGAATGACCTCGCCCACATTTCCTGAGCAGTCCGTAGCGCGGATGTGACGTTCTACGGTGAACGTGTTGAGACAGGCCTGTGCCACAGTATCATCCTCGTAACTGATTATCGGATCAGCATCACAATCATCCACGGCCACAACCTCTAAAGGGTCAAACGGCGGAAGACCGCAGGAGCCAATAAAGTCATCCGGATAGTTCATGATTGCTGGAGGCTGGGCGTCCACAAATTGAAAAAACTGAATGTGTTGGATAGCGTTGCCACATGCGTCTGTGGCCGTCAGGGTTCTCTGCCATAGCGCAGCTCCGGTGCACCCCTGCTCGTCAATGAACTCATCCGACACAGAAATTTCGACACTTCCACAGGCATCCACAGCTTGGGCTTCACTGCTCTCGAATGGGGGTGGAACACCATCGCATGCCAGTGTCCCATCTTCCGGAACAGACATAAACACAGGCGGAACATCATCGTACAATTCGATAATCTGAGTTGCTGAAGCGCTGTTTCCACACGCGTCAACTGCAGTGTACAGCATCTCAAATGTTCCAGCGCAACTTCCACTCAACTGTCCAACCAATTCAACGGCGACACTGTCGAGCAAACAATTATCAGAGACGGTCAGCAAGCCAGCTTCCAATGCTTCAGCACCGTTCAGACCATCCAACCAATTGGCGCAGGGATATTCCATCACAGGAGGAAGAGACAACTGAGGAGCAACATTGTCCTGAACCTCAATGGTCTGGGACGAGGTTACAGTCGAAACATTGCCTGTGCAGTCGGTTGCTGTTGCTGTCCACGTCCTTTGCAACACCATGCCTCCCCCTTCGTTCCCCTCCCCATCAGTGCACAATTCCAAAACAGTCTCAACCATTGAGGAGGTTAGGGTCACCTCTCCACAATCATCTGTGGCGAAGGCCGAAGCATCCCCGAGAACATCCAAGCCGAGTTCCGTGTCGTTGAAGCAACCTTCTAGAATCACCGACTCAGGCACGTCAAGAACAAGCAACGGCGCTTCGGTATCTACGACATAGACATACTGGGTGTCCCGAGCATGGTTATACCCGCAATCCACCGCGATGAAAATGCGCTCAACGATGAATGTTTCCTCGCATCCATCGCCGTCATCCAAGATGTTTTGCTCATAACTGATTTCAACTTCCGGATCACAATTGTCGATAGCCGACGGCATGGAATCGAGTAAACCAAAATCTGATGCACATGATACAGCAGTATCTGCCGGCATTCCCACAAATACTGGGTCCGTCGTGTCATGAATGACCACAATCTGATAAAAACTATCTCCCACGTTACCGCAGTAATCAATGGGGGTGTAAGTCAGAATATGATCATAATAGCACCCTCCGGACATGACACCATAATCAATGAGGACTGTGTCCATTAGACAGTTCTCGTCCACCGATACGATGCCTGCCTCGGTGAGGGCCGCCAGCGGCGGTTCAAGGCCACCAGGCCATTGGTCGCATTCCATCTCGACGATTTCTTCCCCCACCATTTGAGGAGCGACATTATCGGTCGCATGGATGAATCTGACTTCCTGAGAAGCATTACCACAGGCATCCTCGGACGTCCAACGCTGTTGAAATGTGCGACAGTATCCGTCATGGGGGGCCACTTCGACCGTACCATGGAAAACAAGGGTTGGGTATCCAGATGCCGCACAGCCGTCGGTGGCCGTCACATCTTCTGGCACCCCAATGGAGTTACTACAATCCTGAATTGTATCTGCCGGCACACCGCTGATAAGTGGAGCCATGTCATCGTTGACCGTGATCATCTGGTCGCAAGTCAGCGTATTGGTGTTGCCGCAATTGTCCTGGCCTGTGATTGAAAAGGTCAGCGTGATCACCATGCTGCCG
>CAXHAW010000159.1:0-4767 GCA_964014525.1 uncultured bacterium | reverse complement strand
CAGGTAGGATCGTCGGCAGCGTCAGATGTGTATAAGAGACAGGAATGATGGGGATGCTTCGTCCTGCAATGGGCACGATGGCGCGCTTGCCATGGAGGTGGTGGTATCGCTCGTCCTCGGGGTGAATGCAGATGGCGGTGTCGGCGAGAATGGTTTCGGGCCGGGTGGTGGCAATGGTCAGCCACTCTTTTGTGCCCTCGATTTGATACCGGACATGGTGCAGTTTGGATTGTTCTTCTGTGTGGATGACCTCTTCGTCGGATACGGCGGTCAGCGCCTGAGGATCCCAATTGACCATGCGCAACCCCCGATAGATGTGCCCTTTGGCGTGCAGATCGAGGAAGGTGTCGATGACACTGCGTGAGTAGTGTTCGTCGAGGGTGAAGCTGGTTCGGTCCCAATCACAGCTTGCGCCGAGTTTGCGGAGTTGCTTCAGGATGATGCCGCCATGCTCTCGGGTCCAATCCCATGCGTGCTCGAGGAAGGCATCGCGGCTGAGGTCGGATTTTTTGATGCCTTGGTCGCGGAGCTTGCGGACGACCTTGGCCTCGGTGGCAATGGAGGCATGGTCTGTTCCTGGCACCCAACAGGCGTTTTTTCCTTGCATCCTTGCCCTCCGCACCAAAACGTCTTGGATGGTGTTGTTCAACATGTGTCCCATGTGCAGGACGCCCGTGACGTTGGGCGGAGGGATCACCACAGTATATGGCTCGCGGTCATCGGGGACGCTGCGGAAGGCGTTGGCGTCCTCCCAGACTTGGTTCCACCGGTCTTCAACGGTGGTGGGATCGTAATGCGAGGGAATCTCTTTGGCCATGGCGCAGGCGAATAGAACAAATGCAACGCCAAATTTAGCCTGTTAAAATCGCGTTAACCTTGATATGAGCAGCGGATTGCTAGTCGTATATTCATAGCAGAACCCATTCAACCCATTTCAACATGAAAAAGGTCCTCCTTACCCTCGCCGTCATTTTCGGCGGTTTTGTCTTGACTTCCGCACAGGAAGTGGTCAATGGCCCCGTCATCTCCCTCGACAAGGATGTGCATGATTATGGCACCATGGACCAAGGTGGAGACGGAAATTGCGTCTTTATGGTGACCAACGATGGCACTGAGCCCTTGATCATTTCCCGATGCAAAGGGTCTTGTGGTTGCACCGTTCCGCAGTGTGACAAGGATCCACTGATGCCAGGGTCAACAAGCGAAATCAAGGTGAAGTATGACACCAAGCGCGTCGGTCCCATCAACAAAAGCGTGACCATCACCTCCAATGCGTCCAATGAGCCGACCAAGGTGATCCGGATTAAGGGAAAAATTGAGGCGGTTGCCCAGCAGGTGGGTGCCCCGGTAAAGAATGCCGCGGGTCCAACCAACAAGCAATAATACTCGGGCGCTCAGCGCCTTTGGAAAGCCGCTCCGGATGTCCGGGGCGGCTTTCTTTGTCTATGGCCCCTTGGTTTCCGAACCTGAAGCAGGTGTTGGCTGTTGTCTGACCATGTTTGGATTGTTCAAAAAGGACCCGGCTGAGAAGCTGAAAAAAGAGCACGCCCGCCTGTTGGCTGAAGCCCATCGGCTGAGCGCGGTGGACCGCACCCGGAGTGATGAGATGACGGCCAAGGCGGCTGAGGTGGAAGAGAAGCTCATGGCTTTACAGAATCGCGCATCATGAGGACGGTGGCCGTAATAGGGGACAGCAAGGGAATAGGTCTGGCCCTTCGCCAGCGTTTGCTTGCCCGCGGTGACAAGGTCATCGGGGTGTCCCGCACTGGTTCACAGGCAGAGGGGAACTACACAGGACTTGTGTTTGATGCAGTGGCCCACCCGTGTGACCTTTCGTCTTTTACCGAGAGGTTGGACGGTCTCGTGTACTGTCCGGGGACCATCGTATTGAAACCGGTTCGCGGGGTCAAGCAGGAGCTGGTGATGGAGGATTTCAAGGTCAATGCCATGGGGTTCTTGCAGTCTGTTCAGGCCAACCTCAAATTGCTGAAGACGGCGGCCAATGACCCATCGGGACCCCAGCCTTCGATTGTCGGGTTCAGCACTGTTGCGGTTCAAACGGGCATGGGGTTTCACGCATCGATTGCCATGGCCAAAGGCGCGCTGGAAGGCTTGGTGAGAACGATGGCGTGTGAATTTGCCCCTGACATACGCGTCAATGCCATTGCGCCATCCCTGACCGATACGCCACTTGCAGCAGGTTTGCTGTCTTCCGATGCCAAGCGGGAGGCCAGCGCCGATCGGCATCCGTTGAAGCGCGTGGCCTCTGCTGATGAGGTGGCGGCAATGGCGGCGTATTTGCTGTCCCCGGATGCTGCCGCCATGACCGGCCAAATCCTGCAGGTTGACAATGGCATGAGTGCCATCCGATGAGCACAGACCGTGTTTCTTTCGATAGCGCGGGCATTGCCGCCCTCCCTCAGCGTTTCCGTGCCCGCATGGTGAACTCGCTGAGTGGTTATAAGTCTGCCAATTTGGTGGGCACGGCCGATGCATCGGGCCGTCCTGCTTGTTGTATGGTGTCCAGTGTGGTGCACCTCGGGTCAGACCCAGCGCTGCTCGGGGTGGTTTTCCGTCCACCAGGAGACGATGCTCACAACTACCGCAACCTGACCGAGTCAGGGGCCTTTACGCTCAGCCATGTGGCCTTGTCGTTTTTTGAGGCGGCCCACCAGACGAGTGCCCGCTATCCAGAGGGCGTCTCCGAATTTGAAGCTGTAGGGTTGACTCCGTTTTGGTACAGTCAAGACGGAAATCGATTTGCTGCACCAGCGGTGAAGGAGTCCCCGGTTCGAATCGGATTGAAAGTGGCAGATGATTTGCGTTTGCCGAACCGATGTCGATTTGTGATTGGGGCGATTCAATGGGTTGATTTTGCTGCTGAATTGCAAGCTGAGGACGGGTTTCTTGATTTGGTGGCTTCCGAAACGATGGCCATTGGGGGGCTTGATGCTTACCACACCGCGGAACGCGTCGTCCGTTTGAGTTATGCCAAGCCAGACCGCCCGTTGGCGTCGAGGTCGGACTTCCTTCAGGGCTGGGATTGACTCCAATTCCATGCTGAAACGCCTCGCTCTTCGCGTTATTTGGCTCAAGCGAGACCTGCGGCTTCGGGACCACGGCCCGATTGCTGAAGCCCTAAGGCTGGGAGGTCCGCATCTGCTTTTGCATTGTTTTGAGCCGGCCAACATGGCCCACCCCACGACATCCGAGCGTCATATGGCGTTTGTACAGCAGGGGCTTTCTGATATGGATGCCCAGTTGCGGGAATGGTCTCGGTCCGGCGCGCTTCGCGAGGGGGTGGTCACCACTTCGGTCTGTGCTGATGCTGTTCCCGTCTTTCGGCACCTTTTCGAGAACTTTGATGTTCTGGGGGTCCACAGTTACCGGGAATCTGGAATGCGGCACACGTATGACCGTGACTTGGCCTTGGTTGACTTGTTCGCCGAGGCGGGTGTCCCGTGGCAGGAGCATCAGCGGGATGGTGTGCACCGCGGGAAGCGGGATCGAACAGGTTGGAGAGAGGATTGGTTCGCCCACATGTCGTCGCCGCAGGAACATCCGGATTGGGCGCACTTCAAGCCTGTGGAGCCATCCACATTGAGGTGGCCTGAAGCGTGGCGTCAGTTGCCATCGCATGACACAATTTCCGGGCGTTTTCAGCCGGGGGGCGAGCGAAAGGCCCACGCCTATTTGGAGACGTTTGTTACCGATCGCATTCGGCGCTATGCGCGGAGCATTTCCAAGCCGGACGAGAGCCGAGAGGGGTGCAGTCGCCTCAGTGCCTATCTCGCTTGGGGAAACCTCAGCATTCGTCAAGTGCACCAGCGGCAGGAAGCGGCATGGAGCAGGGGAGGCGATGGCCCGCCCGGACAGCGGCGCAATTTCTCTGCTTTTGACAGTCGGCTTCGTTGGCATTGTCATTTCATCCAAAAGTTTGAGATGGAAGACAGAATGGAGTTCGACAATGTGAACCGAGGGCACGATTTGCTGGACAAACCGTTTGACCCAGAAAAGGTGTCGGCTTGGGCCGAAGGTAGGACAGGGTTTCCCTTGGTGGACGCCTGCATGCGAAGCGTGACGGAAACAGGGTATTTGAATTTCCGGATGAGGGCCATGCTGGTGAGCTTTTTGACGCACCATTTGTGGCAGCCATGGCAAGCGGGCGCTGAGCATCTCGCCAGGCAGTTCTTGGATTTTGATCCGGGCATCCATTTTCCTCAGTTTCAAATGCAGGCCGGTGTGACGGGAATCAATACCGTGCGCATCTACAACCCCGTCAAACAAGCTGAGGACCACGATCCGAAGGGGAGTTTCATCCGGAAGTGGGTGCCGGAATTGGCGGGGCTTGAGGCACCGTCTGTCTTTGCCCCTTGGACCATGCCCCCCATTGAGGCTGAGTTGGCTGGGTTCCGGTTGGGAGAAACCTATGCTTTGCCGATTGTCTCATTGGATCGTGCATCTCGCGCAGCTCGGGAGAAGCTGTGGGCGCACCGCAAACATCCCGAGGTGCGGAAGGAAGGGGCAAGGATCCTTCGGCGCCATGTGGTGGTCGGTTCTCGGCCCATGGATTGAAATGCGGCCCGGGTGTCCGAAATTGCCAGCCTGATGACAGAGAAACCCCCCGTGTTGATGAATGCCGATGGCCGCACGTTGCTCTACCATGAGGTCGTGGATGAGGCAGGTGCAAATTCGCCGTGGTTGGTTTTTGTGCACGGTGCCTGTCTCTTATACACATCTCCGAGCCCACGAGACTTCACGGAATCT
>CAXHAW010000158.1:0-4785 GCA_964014525.1 uncultured bacterium | reverse complement strand
GACAGGTAGTGGCACTTGGCGCATTCCCAGCCCCCGAGTTCCTTCACCGTCGTCTTTTCGTCTTCCAAATACTTCCGAAGCTCCTCGTTGCCTCGGAGGTCATCTTTCAGTCTTTCGTGTATGTCCTCGTAGTAGCCTGATGAAGCGAAACTGATTTCCGCTTTGTTGTGACACTCGATGCACCAACCCATTGTGAGGGTCGGCTTAGACAGCTCAATCAGCCCTGGGAAATCATCCACGAGGCCGTTGATTTCCTCCACAGGCGCAATCCGTCCTACGGTGAACTTGCCGACGTCACCGTGACAATTCTGACACTCCAACCCGCCGACAACAACGTGCTGCTGGTGACTGAAGAACACGTGGTCCGGCAAATTGTGAACCTTATTCCACTTCAATGGCTCCCCTTGGAAATCGTCCTGTGGACTCTGGTATCCGTTGTTTCCACCACCGTCGAGATAAGTGCCCGATTCGGAGTCAAAGCCAATAGCAGCGTAAATCTTTCCTATTTCCACCTCGCCATACCGACTGCCCTTCTTCACGGCCTTGTGGCAATTCATACACACGTTGGTGGAGGGGATTCCGGCGTGCTTGCTCTCATAGGCACTGTGGTGACAATATTGGCAGTCGACCTCATTCTCACAGACGTGCACGCTGTGAATGAACTTGACGGGCTGGTCAGGCGTGTAGCCCTGGTAAACACCAATGCCCATGAGGCCTTGGTAGCCTATTACGACGAAATAAGCGAACACAAACAGGCCGAGAATGCTCACAAAGGCAATGTTGTCCCATGCCCATGCGCGAAGCCGCACCAAGTAAGGGGCGTCCTCATCATCAGAAACCACTTGAGCCGCCTGCTCCAAGCTCCTTCTCACGGTGGCCGCGCTCAGGGCAATGATCAAGAACAGGGTCAGCAGAATCAGAAACCAAATGGTACCATTGGTGCTCTGCTGTTCTTCTAAGGCATCATAAATCGTTGGACAATCTGTTCCAGTGTCGGCTGTCGCCACAACATCAGGCGGGTTTTGGACATACGCCATGATGTCTTTGACATCCTCGGCACTGACCGCCTGGGCCGTCATCCAGCCATAGGTGCCCACATAGCGGTCGACCAGAGATTTGACGTAAGGGTCTCCTGTGGCAGCCGCCGCTTGCGGGTTTTGAATCCACTGAACCAAAATCTCGTCGCTTGACCCCCAACGGTCTGCAATTCCGCCAAGGCCTGGAGCGGCAAGGACTTCGTTGGTCACCTTGTGGCATGAAGCACAGTTGGCATTGAAAAGGGCTTGGCCATTTTCAATGTCGCCTTCATCCCATATGCCCGCCTTCAATGAAGAGGGGACGCTGAGCATGAATGCTGCCACGGTGAAAGCAACCACTCCTACGAGGGGTGGACGCTCCTTCACGCTCCAAATTCCAAACATGTTGAGCCGCTTGATTTTCGCACGCAAAGGTAGCATTCAAAGGCCTATGGAGCCACGAACCGAGCGAGAAGTTTCATTCTCGGTTCGCAGGTGTCATTTAGGGGCCATAAGGTGCCACCTGAGCCTCTGGAAATAGGGCATCCAGAGGAAGGCCCAAGGGAACAACCAAAGCATTGGGAAATTTCCGCCGCCAAGCCTCCCGAACACGGTGTGCAGTGAGGGCCCTGGCGTAGTTCCCAAGCGTCACACCAAACAAAGGTGGATAAGGCGTCAAATGAACCGACAAGGTGCTGTCTGCCTCTTCTAAGGTTCGTTTCAAGCGCCGAGCACTGTCCAGCTTGCCCATGAAAAGCTGCACCCTGTACCCGGGAATCCGAATCTCATCAAGGGCAACCCGCCCACTGTCCAGTGCAGAAATGGCTTCAGGAACACGCCAAATCACGTCCCCTTGAATCCCATCAGCATGGTCAACTGCGTGATCCGACACCACCACTCCATCCTCAGGGTCCAAATGAAACAAATCAACTTCCACTTCTTGAGAAACCGGGGCAGCTGAACCCACCTCATCGGGAACTGAGGAGGCCCCCGTGTTGGGGGCTTCCTGTCTTGGCTTAAACAACTGCTTCCACCAGCTTCCCCCTCCCTGTGCTCGACACAGAACGGGCAAAACCAACAGGCCCAAAACAAGAATCAACTGACGTTGCATCATCGCAAGATGACCATTTTGCCCGACCCACCAGAATTGCTCCCAGACTCTCCTGCCAACGCGAAATAAACCCCTTCGGGAACGGGCTGACCATCGGCGTCCAACAGATCCCATGAAACACGGCCACCAGCGCCATCCAATCGGCGCACAAGACGGCCAACTGCGTCCACAACGTGAACTTCCGACCCAAAAGCCAGCCCGTCAATGGTGATGCTCGGGGGGTCTCCTGGCCTCCATGGGTTGGGAAACACAGACAAGTCTGAATTTCCCAATTCAGAGACAAAGTTGGTGGCGGTACCGCGATAGCTAGTGATGCCGTTGGGCGTCGCGAAATACACCAGGCCGCTCGACTGGTCGATGGCCACGTCATACACCTCATTGGAAGGCAATGGACTCTGAGAGGAGGTAAAATGGGCAACCTGTTCACGGCCGTCTGGCGAGAGCAAAAACGCCCCGCTGTTGACCGTGGCCAGCCACTTTCGGTTGCCCCCATCCAAGGCAATGTCCAAGATGGTCTCCGTCTCAAGCAAGAATTGAAAATTGCCATCCTGTTCGATCAGAATTTGCTGAGCATCAATGGGGTCGACCCCGAAAAGACCAGAAGGTTGATAGAACACCGCGGGACCTTGAAGCGTGCCGACCCAGACTTCTCCGTCGAGATCCTCTTCAAGCGCATAAACAAAGGAACTGGGAAGCCCACCTTGTCCTTCTCCTTGTCCAAGGATTCGGAAATCATCATCTGAAGCATCATTTGGCGTATCGCTTGTGGCCAATACAGCCACGCCCTGACCGTCACCCAATGCCATCCAAACCTGCCCTGCTTGTGTGGCCATCACCCTCGTGAACCGAGAGTCTGTTCCCAGTCCCTCCAGCGAAAAGACATGCCACTCCCCTTCCGCGTCCAACATTTTAAGGGGATGTTCAGTTCCCTCATTGGCCAACCACAAGTTGCCCTGCCTGTCGAAATCAAGTGCAGGAACGGCGCATCGCTCGATGTTCCAATTCGAATTCCATTCCAAGGGGGAGTTGTTCGGGTTCCAATAGGTTCTCACATCCGTTCCGACCACCTCCACAAGGCCCTCTTCTAAACTGCCGAACACAACCACTTCCGGATCCAAAGGGTTTATGCTCAACTCCATTGGGTCTTGAACTCCTTGACCTCCAACCTCACCAGCAGGTGGCGCAACCTGTCGCCACCAAGTGCCTCTGCGACCACTGAAGCCCTCTTGTCTATATAAAGGCACGCCAGCTGCATCGGTTCCTCCTGAAGCCACCCAAAGCCATTCGTTCCACGCGTCCAGTCGGATACACGCATTGCTTTTTGGGCCATTGGGCGCCAATGGCCCCTCGAAAGAATCACCCTCAGCATCGAGCCGAAGAACACCAGAATGCGCATTGGCCAACCACACACCCCCTGCATCTGCAGCAATGCCCATGGGCTTGAAAAAGACATTGCCCGCCTCGGACCGCACTGGCCCAGGTTGGCCGTCCGCCTCCCATTGGAAAAGCCCAAAAGGGCTTGAGGCCCAGAATCGATCCCCATCCGAAGCAAGACGCCGCCACTCCTCATCTAGGCCCAAAGAAGCTTCAGTCCAGCTCCCCGAGTCATCCCGCCTCCAAACCACATCCGACCCCTCCCTGCGCTCAGCGCACACCAGGCCGCCCCCTTCCAAAGACAGCAGATCAACAAGGTCTGCCCCAGACAGCCCTGCGGCCGTCCATGTTGCAGGATTTCCTGGGAAAAGAGAGTTCAAGGGAGCAGACCACAACCCCGAACTGGTCGCCGCCCACCATTTTCCATCGCTTCGGGCCACGGAACGCACCGAAAGCGCCTCCCCGGCCGACTCGAGTTTCCATGTGTCTCGGACCTCGAGTTCCGTGAGATCATACTCAACGACACCAATGTCCGTGCACAGCATAAGCCGATCACCATCCACCACCAATCGGTGGGGCTCCTTGCTACCGAGCAAATCCGCTTCGGACAAGTCGGTAACCGGCACCACATCCCCCAAGGCCCCGTCCGAATCAACGCGAACCAAATCAAAGGTTCCCTCTGTGTAGGCCACAATCACCCATCCCAATTGCTCCGCCAAGGCCACAATGCTGATGTCGGCCCGGCTCAACCCTTCTGCCTTACCAAAGCGTTGAGTCTCCCCGGTTGGGCGCCCTTCATCATCCAAAACAAGGGCAAAAACTGCGGTCTCCGCTGCCACCAGCGCCAAGGCCAAGTCAGCAGACACGGCAACGTCCTTGCACCGCGTGAAGTTGGGATGGTCACGCCAGGTTCCAGTCGGAATCTGGGCCTGAGATGTCCATCCTATGGAAAGGAAGCTGAACAAGAAGACCAAAAGGCCACCGGACCAGAATGGAGAATGGGACATGGCGTGTGAATGCGTCATCGAAACCAATCGAAAGGTCTGTTTATTGTGTGGACAAAGGTCAGACATCCGGCGGCGACGCGCGAGGATCAACCGGGCGAACCCCACGCGGCTTCAATCGCCTCACTTTTGGAGAGGGAGGCAGCACAGACATATCAAACAAAGCAGGCCCTTTCGTCTCCAAGTTCTCCAGCGCCTGTTCATCGGCCAAACCATACATGAAGTTGCGGTCACCAAGCACCATTTCCACGATGCCCCAGCCAACAAGCAAGGCCAAGAG
>CAXHAW010000157.1:0-4809 GCA_964014525.1 uncultured bacterium | reverse complement strand
ATGCGGTGCGCGCGGCGGCCTATCCGCATGTGCTCGTAATAATCCACTTGGGTCCAAGGGTCTTGAAAATCAGCAACCCAAGGCAAGTCAAACGCCTCGGCAATTCGATTGGCCACAACGGTATTGCTGTGGGGCGGACCATCGGAAAAAATCGCATCGGCATTGTGGTGCTGCAACCACTGGCGAATGCGCCGCTCAGCGGGTCCAATCCAAAAGGCACGCGCATCGGGAATAAAGAAGTTCCCCCGTACCCAAAGACCAATGGCGTCTAGCCAGCGGTTCTTTTTTGATGGTGTCGCCAAGATGTCGATCAGCGGGGTGTCCTTCTTCCGCCCGGAAAAGAACTTGAACGCAGCAATGGGATTGAAGGCGCGAATGCGGATCACCTCAAGCCCTTCGGGTATATCCGCGTTGTTCTTGTCATCCAAAAACTGATAGGCATCCGAGGAACTCGTAAAGATGACAGGCTCCCAACCCAAGCGGGTGAGATACTTGGCCAGTTTGAGGCACCTCAAAACGCCAATTCCACCAGCAGGCGGCCAGTAATAGGTGACCATGATCACCTTTTTCTTTATCCCATCCATGCCATCTGCATTTTCTGCTCAGCACAGGCAATCGAAACCACCATACTCAAAGCCCAAAATACATATGTCGGAAGAGACCTTCATCGAAGGTCGAGACCCGACCACTAGATTCAACCGTCAGCCCAAACTAGCAAGTGCGGTCAAGGCCGGTCCATTGATTTGAATCCAAACCTCAACCCTCCGGAAAGCCGCAAACCCGACGGCGGCGGAAACAAGGGCAAGTCCTCAGTAAAAATGCCAAGCGAAGAGGAGGACGCGAGGGTCCCGCCCAAGTAACCATCGACAACAAACCGCCCAATGGCGAACTGACGACCGAAATGGACAGACCCTCCCGTGGCCCTCCAAGTGGGGGTACCCAACGGATGGGTTTCTGGGTGGTCCAACTTGTAGGCCGCGTAGCCAAAGAATCCAGAGAAAGACAAATATCCTGCCCGCAACGCTTCACCACCAGGGTACCAGCGCACCTGAGGCTCCACAATGACCCCAGACTTTTGTGCCATCTGCCCCAGATACCATGGGTGATTGGAGTTCAGAAACAAATGCCTTGACACCACATCGACATCACATCCGATGGAAAATGGCGCATTCAATCCAACCTCCACACCCACAGAATGTCGCCCCACCAACAAGTCAGTGAGGTTGGTCTTGAACACCACCCCCTGCTGAGCAGAGGCCGTTGCAGAGAGCTGGAGAAAGAGACAGGCAATAAACCCAAACCTCAAAATGGAAACGTGCTTCATTCAGTACAAAAAAGGGGGTCGGTGCTTTCTATGTGGCTTCTTTCAAGAATACAAACCTCTGCAGTCCAATGTGACCAACCTCAAGATTCAATTGCGTTAAAAACCACATGAAGCTGGTTTGGGTTGCGCGGCAAACAAAGATGGACCTCGCCCATCGGTTAAGATCAAGCACCCCGTAATTTGAACCATGCGACAAGCCTGTCTTTGCCCCACCCACACACCTTCCATTTTTGGCCTCTTGATCCTGACTTTCCTGAGCTTGGGATCAACAGGGAATCCGGCGCAAGCCCAAGCCGACCTCGACCTAAGTGCTTTGGAACAAGCCTTGCAATTCAGGTGCATTGGCCCCTTTCGCGGCGGACGCAGTGCAGCTGTGGCCGGTGTGCCTGGCGAACCGATGGTCTTCTACATGGGGGCCACCGGAGGCGGCGTTTGGAAAACCGCCAACGGGGGCTCGACTTGGGACAATGTCTCCGACGGGTACTTCGGTGGGTCCATTGGTGCAGTGGCGGTGAGCCCATCCCACCCCAACGTCGTTTACGTCGGAGGTGGTGAAGTGACCGTGCGGGGCAACGTGTCGCCAGGAACGGGCATGTACAAGAGCATCGACGGCGGCCGGAGTTGGGCCGACATCGGTCTCAAAGCGTCCAGGCATATTCCACGCATTCGAATCCATCCAAACAACCCCGACGTGGTCTATGCCGCCGTCTTGGGTGACCTCTTTGCCGACAGCGAACAACGCGGGATTTACAAATCCACCGATGGAGGGGACAACTGGGAACGCCTGCTCTTTTCCAATGCCCGCTCTGGGGCTGTAGACCTTGTCTTCGACCCTGTCAACCCCGAAGTCCTCTACGCCAGCACCTGGAACGTGCGTCGAACGCCATATGATTTCTCGTCCGGCGGCGAAGGGTCGGCCCTTTGGAAATCAGAGGACGGTGGAACCACCTGGTCCTCCCTCATGGAGAACAAGGGCATGCCAGAGGGGCCCTTTGGCATCATCGGCGTCACGGTATCCCCTGTAAACCCAGACCGCGTATGGGCCATCATCGAAAATGACGAAGGGGGCGTGTACCGATCCGATGATGCGGGAATGACATGGGAGCGCACCAACTCGGACCGCAGCCTGCGCCAGCGCGCTTGGTACTACAGCCGCATCTACGCCGACACCGAGGACGTGAACCGAGTCTACGTGATGAACGTCGCCTACCACGTCTCCAATGATGGCGGGAGAACCTTTGAGGCACGCTACGCTCCCCATGGCGACCACCACGATTTGTGGATTGCCCCAGAGGATGCAAACCGACTCGTGATTGGCGACGATGGTGGCGCTCAGGTGAGCTACGATGCCGGCGCGACCTGGTCGACCTACATGAACCAACCCACCTCACAATTCTACAGGGTCACCACCGATGACCATTTCCCCTATCGGATATACGGGGCCCAACAGGACAACTCGGCCATTCGCATCGACGTGCGGTCTTCGGGGCGGCACATCGGCGAAGAGAACTGGGAGTCCACAGCGGGCGGCGAAAGCGCACATCTCGCGCCCGACCCGACGAACAACGACATCGTCTACGGTGGCAGTTACGGCGGGTTCCTGACCCGGTTCGACCACGACCGCAGCATGAACCGCGCCATCAACGTTTGGCCGGACAACCCCATGGGCTCTGGCGCCGAGGGCATGAAGTATCGATTCCAGTGGAACTTCCCGGTCTTCTTCTCTCCCCACGACCCGCAGAAGCTCTACACCTGCTCGCAACACCTCCACATGTCCACCAACGGCGGTGAGCATTGGGACATCATCAGCCCCGACCTCACACGCAATGAGGCCGACAAACTGGTCTCCTCAGGTGGCCCCATCACCAAAGACAACACAGGCGTCGAATACTATGCGACCCTCTTTGCAGCAGCAGAGTCCCCACTCGAAGAAGGGGTGCTTTGGTGCGGCTCTGACGACGGACTCGTCCATGTCTCGCGCAATGGCGGCCAAGATTGGACAGACGTGACCCCCAAAGGCATGCCGACCGACGCCATGGTCAACAGCATCGACGTCGACCCCCACCGGCCTGGGGGATTGTACCTCGCCGCCACCCGATACAAAGTGGGCGATTACCGCCCCGACCTCTATCGCACAACCGACTACGGCGCCTCTTGGACGGCCATCACCAAAGGAATCGATCGTGGCCACTTCACACGCGTCATCCGCGCCGACCAAACCGTCCCCGGCTTGCTCTTCGCCGGTACTGAGTTTGGCCTCTACGCCAGTGCTGACGATGGTGGCCATTGGCAACCGCTCCAAAACAACCTTCCCCTCGTGCCCATCACCGATCTGGCGCTGAAAGACAACGACCTCATCGTTGCCACACAAGGGCGCAGTTTTTGGGTCCTCGACGACCTCGATGTGCTTTGGCAATCACTGCAGGCACCCTTGGAAAATGAACTGCGGCTCTTCAACCCTTATCCAACCGTTGGGTTCGGCGGAGGAAAAGGCAAGCCCTCCCCCACAGAGGGCACCAACCACCCGGCTGGCATTCGCCTGCATTTCCATGTGCCCGCTGACGCTGAGCAGGGAGAATTGACCTTTTCAGATTCGGAGGGCAACCCCATCAGAACCTTCGCTACCGACGCCGAGGACAAGGCCGATCAACTCGAGCTGACGGATGGACTCCAACACTTTGACTGGAACCTCCGCCACGAAAAGGCCGACAAATTCGAAGGCCTGCTCATGTGGTGGGGCACACTCAATGGACCCGTCTGCCCCCCTGGAACCTACACCGCGAGCCTGACTGCAGATGGCGACTCCACCAGCACCTCATTTGACATCCTTCCCGACCCGAGAACTGACGCTACCGCAGAAGACCTTCAAGCCCGATTCAACTTTCTGAAGGAGGTCCGGGACAAGGTCGACGAAACACACGATGCCATCCGCCACATGCGGGCCACCCGATCTCAAATCGACGCCTTGGCAGCCCGCCTCAACGAAGAAGAACACGCACCCGTCCTGGCCATGGGCCGAGCGATCGATTCCACCATGGTGACCATCGAAGAAACCCTATACCAGACCCAGCTAAAGAGCAACCAAGACATGCTCAATTACCCCATTCGGCTCAACAACAAACTGGCCCATGTGGGGTCACTCGCCAACATGGGACTCTATCGGCCCACGGACCAAATGGTGGGAGTCAAAAACGACGTCTCTGAACGAATTGACGCCCAGCTCAGCCTGTGGCATCGCATTCGCGACGAACAGGTTCCCGCCTTCAACACCCTGATCAGAGAACATCACATTGATTTGATTGGCATACCTGAAGAGTGAGTCGGATTCTGGCCGCAAAAAAGGCCGAACTTTGACAGACTGACCAAAGTGCCCTGACATGGGTTTGGAAATACCGCACATCTGGAGATTGACCTCCTTGCTTTTTCTGTTGACAGGAACAGCTGTCTCTTATACACATCTCCGAGCCCACGAGACTTCACGGAAT
>CAXHAW010000156.1:0-4859 GCA_964014525.1 uncultured bacterium | reverse complement strand
ATCGTCGGCAGCGTCAGATGTGTATAAGAGACAGTTGCAGACCTGGCCGGAAGGAGAGTCGGTCGCTGATGGGGACCTCGTAGCTGTACTGGAATGCGAACGAGCTGGATCCCAATGCGCCGCTGCCTGCTTCATCGGAAGAAAATATGACCCCAATTCCGCTGTTGATTTTTGGGATAAAGACATCGTAGGAGGCGCCATAGGAGACGAATCGTCCGGGCAAACCTGGCCATTGGTTGCGATAGTGGAATGCCACGCGGTTTTCCAATGTCCCACCGGCAAAAGCGGGGTTCAAGTGAGGGGCAGCAGCGTAAAACTGGGTGAGCTGGGCATCCTGGGCACAAACGTTGCCGAGGGTGCACAAGGCGGCCAAGAGGGTCGCGCTCCGAAGTAGGGGAAGTGGACGGAGTGTGTTCATCATCTGCGAATCAATGTGACGTCTCCCGCCTGTTCCACGGACGTGCCGTCAATGAACACCGCTGCCACCCTCCAGACATAGACATCCTGTTTGCAGAGGTTGCCTTGGAAGTGGCCGTTCCACCCAACGGAGGGGTCGCCGGTACTGAAGATTTGTTCTCCCCATCGATTGTAGACGCTGAAGCTGTACGCGATGGGGTTGCCGTCGATTTGGGGAAAGAAGACGTCGTTGTCGCGAAAGTCATCGTCGCCAAAGGCTTGAGACCCATTTCCGTCACCACCGAATGTGGGGGTAAAGGCACTCGGCACCCCTACGCTTCCACCCTGAAACTCGATAATGCAGCCCACCCGGGAGGTGCTGTCTGCGCACAATGAATTTTCTATGGCCAATGTGATGGTTGGGCTTGCTGCCTGCGTATACGTGTGGGTCACGATACCCCCTTCATAGGTTTCGATTTCCGTCCCATCGCCGAGATGCCAGAGATAGTTTGCGTCTTCGTATTCAAAGTTTGGGGTCAACTCGATGACATCGCCCACTTCGGCACATTCTGCTGGAAAAATTGAAAATCCGGCATTGATTTGGTCCAGTACTTCTACGGTTTCTGTCTCCGCTGCTGCTGTCCCTCCCGGACCATAGGCGGTGACGCTTACCGTGTAGGTCCCAGGTTCGAAGTAGCCGAAGAGAATGGGGTTTTGGGGTTGGTCTTGCACCATGCGGGTTGTGCCTTGACCAAAGCTCCAAACGACACTGTCCACGACGCCGATAATGGTCGGGTCAAACTGGGCTTGGAGTGGCGCGCATGAGATGGTGTCCCCTTCAAAACTGATGAAGGGCGGGGGTGGCACGAGGAGGACCTCTTGGCTAAAGGTGTCGATGCACCCATTGTTGTCGAGCACAACTGTGATGGTTTGGATGCCGTGGGTGTTGACAGGCCATGTGACCGTCCCCAACGTTTCATCAAAGGTTCCGTTGCTGCTGACGCTCCAGAGCGTTGCACCGCCAATGGCAATTTGGTTCATGTCTACCACGTTTGTGGTGTACGGTTCCTCGAACAAAGCGTCTGGTGTGGCGATGAAGCTGGCCAATGGATTTCCTAGAACCACAATGCTGGTTTCTGTCACATCCGTGCACCCACTTTCTGGGTGGACGATGGACAAGGAAACGGGAAGCAGAGCATTGGTTTGTGGGCCTGCATTGACGGTGTTCGAATCCAATGGAGGTAAGGTGGGCTCGAACCCGATGAGGGTGTCGTTGCCTGTAATCCATGTCCAAGCTCCGCTGGCGGTTCCCATGTCGAGGGGGACACCGGTGGACAAGTTCTGGAGGGGGATTGCGGTGCCCATGCACACAGTATCCGGCAGTGAAATTTCGGCTTCGACGATTGCAGGAATGTCAAAGCTGACTTGGTCAGTGTCGCTGCAGGTGCCGATGCTGGCGGTTACTGTGGCCGTGGCGGTGTATCCTGTGCCCAGCGGGTTGGGGTAGGCATGGGAAATGGAGTTGGTGGAGGTTGTCTCTGGGTCGGGCTCAAACGGATTTCCGAAGTTCCATGTGAGGGTCTCTGCCGCTCCGCTGTATGCAAATGTGGCGATGACATCGCATCCGTTCAGGCCGGCTACGGTCATCTGTCCCGCGGGCTGTGGGAAGACAGAAATGGTGTCCGTGTGCTCTGCTTCGCACCCTGTGATTGGGTCCTCGACATGGAGAAAAACGCCAAATCCCGTTGTCCCTGAGCTGGCATCAGTCAGCCAGTTCGGTCCCGATGGAGACAGGGTTTGGAGGGTGTCCGTGCCAAAGGGGGTTTCAATGGTCCACGTGGCCAGCGTATTGACAGGGATGTTGATGTCAGTAATGTCGAACGTCACCGGAGAACAGCCGTCTTCAGGAAGCGAGAATCCGGCGGTGACTTCGTCTTGAACGAGGACCTCTACGCTGGATTCCGCTGTGCAGCCTTGGTCGCTCGTTGCGATCAATGTCAGCACGTGATTTCCAGGCTCTAGGGCGATCGTCGTGTCTGTGGAGCCGCTCCACGGGTACGTTGTGCCGAGATCGACCTGAAGACTCCATGATACAGCGCCATCCACAGTCCCGTCGGTGCGGATCGGATGGACGGGGTCTGGCGCGCACAGGGCGTCTTCTGCTGTCAGTTCAGGGGTGGGCGTCGGGTGGGCGATTACGGTGGATGTATCTGCCCCTGCGCAACCAAATACGCTGATGCCTTCTGCGATGACGGTATACGTTCCCGGCTCGGTGTAAAGGTGAGCAGTGGCTCCGGGAACATTGGGGTTGTTGGTGTCCCCGAAGTCCCATTGGACATCCAAGGCCACTTGCGGTGGGGTAGACACGGCCAAGGGCAAGCACCCATCAGCGTCCTCCACGAAGGGGGTGTAGGAGGGCCGAACGAAAAGGGTGGCGAGGTCTGAGGCGGAACATCCGTTTGGACGGGATACGGTCAGTGAAATTTGGACCGTATCTGAGGCCACACCCGGATTGATGAAGGTGTATTGGAAATTGTTGAAATCGCTGGTGATGGTGCCGTAATCCGCCACCGCGTTGGACCACACCTCATCAATTTCCCAGAACCACTCGGGATCGTCTCCCAAGTTGAATGTGTTGCCGGAGAAGGGGAAGGCGTTGCCGCTGCAGACTTCACCACCATCGGTTTGGACGAACGGGGAAGGGGCCACCGCAACGGTCAATTGATCGGTGCTCGTGCATCCACCCAGCCCGGCTTCCACCACGATGTCGTAATAGAGCGTGTCTTCACCATTGTTGGGGGGCCAGGTGTGGGTTCCATCGGCATCCGGTCCAGTTGCCCCGCCGTGGCCGTAGTCCCAGGTGAAATTCGCTGGACTCGTGATCCCTGTGGAGTCAACGGCATTGAGGGTTACAGTCAGTGGGCTGCACCCGATGGTGTCGCCTTCGAGCAGACGCACCGCAGGTCTGGGGAGAATTTCGAAGGTTTGGCTTAGGGTGTCTGAACAACCGGTGGCTGTGGTCACAACGAGTTCCACAGTCTGGTTACCTGGACCTGGATATTCGATGCTCTGTGTGTTGCCAGAGAGGGCAGTCCCGTCATCTAGCGTCCAGTTGTAGGAAACGATGGCACCACCAAAAGCCACATTGGTGGTGGATGGGGTTCCGTCGAGTGTCGTGGGGAGTCCTTGGCAAGCATCGGCCACGGCAAAATCTGCTTGGGGCAAATCGGCAAGGGAAAAAATGTGGCTTTGAGAGTCGGTGCATCCGTTGGCCGACGTCACGGTCAGGTCAAACGTGAAGTTGCCTGGCCCTGTGAGTGAAATGGGTGCGACGGATGCACCGGAGCTGATGATGCCCAGTCCAGAGAGGGACCAGAGGTAATCTAAAGCGCCTGTGGAGCCGTCCATGGGCTGCACGGTTGCTTCGGTGGCGCATTCGTCTGCGGGCAGTGTGAATTCGGCGGTAGGAGGGGTGAGAACCGTGACTGGAATTTCTGCCGACCCTGAGCAGGATGGAGACTGGGTGGGAAAGACCTGTATGGTGGCATCGTAGTTCCCTGCGGCTGCGTATACATTGCCCGGCTGTGAGGGGATGTTTTCAAAGGGGATCAAGCCATTGACCATGGCAATGGGAATCGAGAATCCCCCTTCTCCGTATGTAAAATTGAAACTAAGGTCTGCTGCGGTCAGAGGCGGACTGGCACTCCAGCTGACGCTTTCAAATTGAAAAGGATCGCCGGGACAAAGGCTGGTCAGGCTGCTTGTTGCGGAAACGGTGGGTGGAGGCGTGACGGTGATGTCTTGTGTGACAGTGTCCACTCCGCAGTTGTTGGCGGAATACAGGGTGACAGTGTAAATGCCCGGTGCAGGGAACAAAAGGGCATGAGATTGACCGCTTGCGCAGTCTCCACCCCAATCAATCCAACTTGTGGGATCGGGACCTGATCCGATGTAAGTGGCACCTCCGAAGTCCCACCTTTCTGTTCGGATTGTGCCGTTGCCTGCGACATTGTTTCCGCTTGATGCGTCACAACAATCTGGACAAGAGGCGTTGCTCACGGTGGTTTGGTCGGCTGGCCAACAGACCACAGGGTCGGTCACTTGAATTTCTGCCTCATCGGTGTTCCACGTCAGGAATGCACTGCCGAGGGAAGTTTCGTTGTAACCGGTTCCCACGATGGACCCACCCGGGACAAAGGGGCTGGTGGCTCCACGTACGGAGCAGAAATTGGAATACACCAAATGGAGGTCGTGGTCGCAGTTCCCGGTCGTGCAATTTTGCGAATTGTAGGTGTGGGACATGCCGGATATACGGACGATTTCGTCGCCAGAGCCAGCCACGAATTTGAGGGTGTCATACGTGGGGTCGTTTAGGACATCACCCATGGTGAAGGAGTCTAGTGCTGATACGTCACCCAAGTTAATAGAGTAGATACAATTGTGGATAAAGGCGAGGTTGACAT
>CAXHAW010000155.1:0-4878 GCA_964014525.1 uncultured bacterium | reverse complement strand
GGGCACCCGACCTGCTCTTCATTTTGGGTTATTACGGACAGATCTGTGAATGATTGATTTTGACTTTTATTCCAATTGAACATTTTGGTTTGGTTCAAAGGAAGGAGGGCATTCCCAACGGGGTTTGCCCTCCATTTTTTTGGGGCATTTTTCAGGCATGAAAACCGGACCCTCGCAAGAGCCTGCCATGCGGGCTGATCAGAGTTTGGACGCGGCCCTGATCACGGTGGTTCTCGCCCTCTTTACAGCCTCTGCTTTTGGCCTTACCGAATTGGCGAGTGGTGAGGTGCGCTGGGAGCCCAAGGAGTGGAAAGGGGTCCACGACTCAGCCAAAGGGCTCATTCTTCCGTTGCTGATGCTTCGACTGGGTCTCGCTTTACATGGTCGGGTAAAGGAGATGGGTCTGCGGAATCGACTGTTCATCGCCATGGCGCTTTGCTGGGTCGGGGACATTGCCCTCACGTTTTCCGGTGACGGCGCTTTTTTGGTTGGCCTTGTCAGTTTCCTGTTGGGTCACCTGTTCTACCTCCTTGCCTTTCGCCATCTCTACACAACCGGCTGGCCTATGGGGAGTCCATTGAACCGGGGTCTTGCAGGTGGGGTGATGTTGATTGTGGCCTCTTCGGTTGCACTGGTGTTGTGGAAGCCCGCCGGTGATTTGGGTCCGGCCGTTGCATTGTACGCCTTGGTCATTGCGACCATGGCCTACTGCAGTTGGGCGGCCGCGAAGGGGACGGGAGTGTGGGCCTTGCGCATTGGCGCCTCGGTATTTGTGATCAGTGATGTGATTTTGGCGTTTGGCCGGTTTGGCGAAGCGCCCGTTGTCCATGGACACTTTTGGGTCATGGGGACTTACATCGTGGCCCAGTGGGCCCTTGCTGTTGGGTTTACCGAAGTGGCTTTGAGCCGAGAAGCCAACCGTCAGTGAGGATGAGCCCCACTGCCAGCATCAGGTGGATGGGCTGCGCCGCAGCGGGCATTCCAAGGAAACCAAAGGCAAGGCCTGTGGCAAACTGACCGCCGAGCAGTGCGATCACCGCCCACTCCCATGGCGTGGGTTTGCCAGATTGAATTCCAGGCCAAAGCCAGACCAAGTGTGCGGTCAGAACGGCCCAAAAGGCAGTGCGGTGTCCCTTCCACCAATCGGGAAGCTGTGAGATCCAATTTGCTCTGGCTACGCCCTCGTGAACGAGGTGGTCGACGGCCTCTCGAACCTGCGTACCAAACACGAGTTGGGCGAACGTGATCGCAGCTGCGATGGCGACCCAAGTGCGCGACGAGGCGTGAATTTTGGGAACGCTGGCGCCCGCCTTCCGCAAGGCGGCGAGTTGGAGGCCGAGAATGGCCAATGCGCCCAACATGTGCAAGGTGATGGAGCCCGGAATGAGGTTGCCGTCGACCACTTTTTTTCCGAGCCAAGCGACGAAGCCGAGTGCAATGAGGGCGCCCAGGGCAGGAAACAGCGGCCGCCAATTGCGGTGGCGGATTCCCGAAAGGAAGCAGAGCCCGACCAACAAAAGCGCCGGCAACCCGGCAAAGGCCCCAAGCAGACGGTTGATGAACTCCACCCAAGTGTGGAAGGGGTTGAAATGCGCGTAGTCGTGTTTGGCGTAGTGCTTCCAAAGTCCAAACTCCCGGTCTGCAGCGAATGAGGCGCCAGAGCGATGTTGTAACGGGGCAATCCAAAGCGAGTCGCGTTCCAAGATCATGCGGCCCTCTGCATAGTCGGCGTCGGGTTGCCATTGCACCTGAGATGCTTGGGTCGGGGGGATGGTCAAGCCAAAACAGCGAGGCCAGTCAGGGCAGCCCATGCCTGATCCTGTCATGCGAACAATGCTGCCTGCCAACACCACGAGAAAGGCGGAAACGAAGGCGATCCGGGCGGTGCGACGGATCCATCGGGACAGGTGGACCGAATCGGAGGACACGGTCAACGCGAGGATTCTGGAGCGTAATGAACAACTTGGGCCGTTTTTACGTCGTACAGCCCGTCGCCAATTCTTTCTACAGTGGCGATGAGGGTTTCGGGGGCAATCACTTTGGGGTCGAAGACGACGAGCGCTGTGTCCACTCCCTGGTCTGCGTCGAATTGAATGTCCGCTCGTGTCACTCCGGGAAGGCTATAAAGTTCCTTTCGGACTTTGGAGACGCATGCGATTTCACACATCATTCCCGAAATGGCCAGTTGGGCAACTGTTTCTTCAGTTGCGCCAGCGCGGTCGAGGTGTTGCACAGGAATGTCGCATTGCGAGCAGCTCGAAACCAAGAACATCCCTATGGCCAATCCCAGGGAGATTGAGGTTGAAACTGAAGCTGGGAACGAGGAAATCACGAAATGGACCTAAAGCAAGCGTAATTTACTCTTGACCTGACAACTCCGAGGCGGTCAGTCTGTTAACAAGCACGATGATGTCCCAATCTTCAACCCCTTCCGTCGGGCAACGGCTGGCTTTGTTATTGCTGGCTGCCATTTGGGGGAGCTCATTTATCCTGATGAAAATTGGGCTTTTTGGTTGGCAAGGTGGTCCCGGGTCCCCGGTGGTGATGGATGGAGTGCAGCTGGGCCTGCTCAGGATGGCGATCGCTGGATTGGTTTTGATGCCTGTTGCGTTTCGGAGAATGCGCCGTTGGGATCGTGGGGTGTGGGTGGCACTGGGCATCAATGGCTTCATTGGAAGTTTGATTCCTGCCATCTTGTTTGCGCATGCCCAGACCAGATTGCCCAGTGCCACGGCTGGCATGCTCAATGCATTGAGTCCGCTGTGGACCTTAGTGCTGGCGATGGTGGTTTACAGAACAGCGGTGGGGCGCAAACAAATGGGAGGCTTGGTTCTCGGGTTTTTTGGGGCAGTGGGTCTGATGTCGCTGAGGGATGGGTCTGGAGAGGCACAGTGGTCCTCGGCGTGCATGTTGGTTTTGGCCACAGCTTGCTATGGCTTGAGCATCAATGTGGTCAAGAACCGTTTGTCCCAGGTTGGGCCTGTCACCATCAGTGCAGTGGCCCTGAGCATGACCGCCATTCCATCTGGAGTGGGTTTCTTTTGTCTACGGGGACACCATGTTGTGCAGCATCACCCCGAAGGATGGACATCCTTCATGGCCGCGGTTGCACTGGCATGCATTGGCACGGCTGGCGCCCTTATGCTCTTTAATCAGCTCATTCAGAAAACCAACGCCCTGTTTGCCAGCTCTGTGACGTACGTAATTCCACTGTTTGCCTTGATGTGGGGCTGGTTGGATGGGGAGCCCCTTGGATGGCAACATGCGTTTTATGGGGTCATCATCCTGAGTGGCGTGCGCTTGGTTGCCAAAGGGTAGCCCATTTTATTCTAGAACGTCTCCACGCAGGCGGCGGAATCGCTTTCGGGCCTCTACCACATACAGGCTTCCGGGGTACTCGTTGAGCAGCCGTTCGTAGAGGTTTTGTGCCGCATCCGGGTCTGAGAGTTGGACTTCATGCAGTTCGGCAAGCCCAAACAGCGCATCATCGGCCAGAATGTCCATGGCGTAGAATTCGACAATCTCTCCGAAATGACCAATGGCTTCGTCAAAGGCACCGCGTTGGACTGCAATTTCTGCCTGAATCAGCAAGACTTCATCTTCGAGTGTATGTCCAGGATAGGCCAGCGTGAGGGAGTCCAAGGTGGCCAGGGAAGCGTCCAGTTGGTTGCGGTATCGAAGCAAGTCAGCACGGGCAAACATTTCCATGGGTGCTGTGAGCGTGTCCATATTGAAGTTGTCTGTGATGAGCAGACTCAAGTCGATTGCATCGTTTGAGATGAGCTTTGAAGTGCTGGCCTTCAAGATGTCAAGCTGGGCTTGAGCCCAATTGAAATCCCCGGTGAAGTAGCTCACTCTGGCATTGCGGAACTTGGCCTTTTGACCGAGGACGCCCTCCTTGTGATCAAGGTCCACTTGGCTAAACAGGAGTGAGGCGCTCCAGATGTCGTCCTTGAAGACGAGCACATCGCCGAGGTCCAGTTTGATGTTGCTCCGAAGATCCAGGGAAAGCCCCGGCAAGTCAACTGCTCTATCAAGCACGGATTGTGCGGCGGCGGCATCGTCCAAGTGGAAGGCCAGAAGGCGGGCCCAGTCTGCCATGAGGCCGGCTGTTTCCGCCGTTTCTCCTAGGTCTTGAAGGGTGGTGCGGTATTGGTCTTCTAAGTCGACTGCGGCAGCGGTGTCCAGAGGGAACTGGCCGGTGACCTGTTCGGTCATGACGCTCAGCATGGCCTGTCTTGCCTCAGCATAACGCGGTGTGTTTTCGCCCTTGGATGAGATGAGGGCGTAGCATTCGTATGCGGTTTCGAGGTCTCCATTTTTTGCAGCCACCTTGGCGAGATCCATAAGGCGGCGGCCCCCCTCTCCATTGCGTTCGTCTAGCGCTCGAACGTGGGCCATGGCGCTCATAAAGTCTCGCTGTTGATTGAAGACCCAAACCAGCAGTTCCAGATACACTGTGGCGTCGGGGTGATCCTGAGAGATGCGGAGCACTTTGCGGCGAACCATGTCGGCTTGTCGCGGATCCGAAGAGACCCTTAGGTTTCGGTTGAAGCTGTTCTGGACCGTGCGCAGGTAGTTGGGCCTGTCGAGCAACAGGGCCATGAAGCTGTCCACCATGCCCTCGTAATCTCCCCTCAACCCCTGAAGGTTGGCGAGCTCATAGTGGTAGCCATAGTTGTCGGTTCCCTCTCGGATGGCCTTTTGGTATGTGGCCAATGCCAGGTCCAGCTGGTTGAGTTTGATGAAGGCTTCCGCAAGTCGTTTTGCTGGTCCACGGCCTTTTGGCAGGGCTTGGAGGGCTTCATTGAATGCAGCGTCTGCTTCCTCTGCTTTTCCGATGCGCAGGTACAGTGACCCGAGGTCGACATTGGCCGT
>CAXHAW010000154.1:0-4883 GCA_964014525.1 uncultured bacterium | reverse complement strand
TCCATGTCATCGCTACATCGTCAGAAGGAAAAGGGACAAGCCAAGCTTGAGGCAACCAAGGGCAAAGTTGAGGAAGCGGCTCTAGTGCTTTATCAGCTGTGCCCTCAATCAACACAACAGATGAATCAGCAGGCAATCCGAACCATGTCTCTGTTACACCCGTTGGCCAGCGCACTTCCAAAGAATCCACAACCAAAGCATCACCTAGACCAAAAAACCGGGTGTACGAATGCTGTGTCTGATAGTCGCAACCCGCGTCTATTTGCTGCATCTGTGATATGCCTCCATGGTGCACTTTTATTTTAGCGCCGACGGCATGAGAATTTGAAACAGTCCCCACCAAACGAAGCGCCAACCTAGAAGGACCATCGACATTGATATTGCAAAGCAACTGCACTGTCGGTAATGAACCGAAACCTGCGATGTCTGGCGCTCGGTCCCGATTCAAGTCAAATCGCCCCAAATTGTACAATGGATACTGCTCATTCGGCCATACATCAGGATTCTCAATGAAGCCCATGCCTGTGCCAACATTCATATAGACCCTGTTATCCGAAGGCAATTCAGATGGAAAAAAGTTCGTCGCCACCATGAGGTCCTCACTTTTGTCTCCATCTATGTCCAACACACATGCTCCCCAGCCATAATCTGGCAAACCCAATACACCGGCATCGTCAGCGACATCGATGTAACCGAGTGGCGTTTGTTCCCATAGCTGAAACGGGTAGTTGTCGACATCAGTAGCAAACAAGTCCCAGTCTCCGTCTTGATCAGGATCAAAAATCGTAGCAGTCATTGGGTCTGGTGACACCGCCAAGCCCAGGTCAGGAGCTACATCGATAAACGTGCCATCTCCTTGATTTCGGTAAAGCGAATTGTCAAATATCAACCGGTCATTGATGACCCAAAGATCATCCCATCCATCACCATCAAAATCAAACCAACTTCCCTGAAACGATGTCTTTAGACCATTGTCGACCCCTGCTACCTCTCCAACTTCGGAAAACGTACCCAAACCATTGTTTTTTAAAAGCAGATTAGGGTAAATGACCGGCAAACCCTCAAGGTGATATGTTGCGATATAAACGTCCAAATCCCCATCTCGATCGTAATCCGAAGCACTCAATCCACGTGGTCGCAGCCCACTCAACTGAGGTATGCCCCGCAACGCAGACTCCTCTGTCAAGGCTCCATCTTCACCTTGGATATAAAGCTGTATTGGCCCCTCCAAGCGTACAACCCATAAGTCCAAATCACCATCTTGGTCCACATCAATCCAGAGAACACCACGGCCTTCTCCTGAACCTGTGAGCGTTTGCAACAGTTCAGGGCCGTCGGGACCTCCGGCGTACAGCTTGACAGTTCCATCCGTTTCAGACATGGTCAGGTCATCCCATCCGTCGCCATTAAAATCTGAACAGCTCAACCCGCACCCCAGGTAACTCCCTCCTGCAGTTGCCATTACAATGTGCTCGCTCGAAACATCTTCGAATTGAGCGAATGCCTTTACATCCTTAAGAAGTAAAAATGCCAACCATAAGGTTGCCCCCATGAGCCACCTCCCGGTCCTGTTAGGATAGAGAAAATACAGAATGTAAAAGTGAGGAAGAAGAGCTGTCTTCAAAGCGCACACGACCACTCAATATTTAGGGTATAGGGGAACGGCAACACTGTCAAATACCAAATTATCAGCGCAACCAAGCTTGCCAATCACCACTCTCCTCTGATTGCACCCGAATCACAAGAGGGGAGAGCGTCCCAGTGTTTAGAACGACAGAACCTCGTCCTAGCTTCCACCTGTCCACAAGACGCCCATCCATGCTCCAAGCCTCTACCAGCAATCTCCCCTGACCTATTGTTTCGAGGCGAATCTCCATTCCATTTCGAATGCAAAACCAATCTTGAAGCCCTCCGTCCGGCACAGCGGCCAGTGGATTATCCAAAACCTCAACAACGCCAAGATCCAAACAACCATTTACGTCCTCAACGAGCCATCCCAAGTATACCGGGGCCAATGTCCATCCCTGACTGTCAATTTCCCCGGCCCAAATCACTGAATAAGGAGGAGAACCTCCTTCCACAGACAAACCGACATTGACAGAATCAGAAATCCCCAGATAATCCAGCGAAACGGAGGAAATCAATGTGTCAGGTTCAACAACCAAAACACTGTCTATAAGCTGACATCCTAGGGAATCAGAGACCATAATTTGATGCCAACCAGAAACAGCTTCATGTAAAACAAGGCTCCCAAAATCCAACACCAAAGACCCCGTCCCCCCATCTGCAGACAAAGTCACAAACCCCGTCTCACCAAAACAATTTGGATGATCGACCACAGCATCAATAACCAAGCTATCGGGCTCTATAATGTTCGCCGTCGCAAACAGCATACAGCCTTCTGTAATCTGAGCCTCAAATCCATACTCTCCAACAGGAACAGAATCCAAATGCCCCACAGAAGGAAGGGTGTCTCCTTCCCAAAGGATGAACTCTGCATCAGGAACATCCCAAACCAAAGCGCCTAACTCGCCTTGACACAAAGGAGCCAAACCCGTCAAATTCAAATCAGGCAATGGATCAAATTCAGCTTCCACCTCGGCAGTCCAAGTGGCCTCACCTCCCCACCAGGATACTTCAAAAACTTGCGTGCCTGAGTAATCTGCGACCAACGTATCTCCAGTGAATGGCACTCCATTCCACGTCACTTCAGCATTGGCTACTCCAAATGGAATAACCCATCTGTCCGGAAACCAAGGGCATTCTCCCTCGATCGCCAAAAGAGATGTTTGCGTAGAGCCTTCTACGAAGGTCTGGGCCGAATTGGCTGCGACATTGTACCACGTCTCTTCCAATCCACTTGGCCAATTCACCCGGATAGAATCCACCCAATAATGATTACCCAAGCCGAAAAACTGGGTGTAAGTGTGCTGGGTCATGTAATCCGAACCTGCTGACACTTGTCGCATTTGGCCTACACCTCCGGACCACACTTGAACCAAGGCCCCGATTGCACACATGTTAGAGGTGGTACCCACCAAGTCAATTGTCAAACGTGAAGCGTCCTCAGAGTTCGTGTTTTCCAAAACCTGCGCATGAAAAGCATTTCCGTGACCAATGATGTCCGGCGAGCGATCATTATTCAAGTCCAGTTGCCCCAAACAATACAGTTGATACTGCTCGTTTGGCCAATTCTCGATCTCATCGACAAAACTGGTACCAGACCCTTGGTTCATGTAAAGGTGATTGTCATGAGGATTCGAATTTGGGAACCGATATGTGGCCACCATGAAATCCTGCCACATGTCCCCATTTAAATCAATGGCTAAAGTTCCCCAACCATATTGCGTCGAAGCAACCCCTGCAAATTCCGCGTAATCTGTGAAAACCCCATCTGAATTCCGCTGATACACATTGGGATTGTTCTCTGTATTCGTGACGTACATGTCCCAATCACCATCATTGTCAGGATCACACAAGGTGGCAGACATAGCGTCCACGGCCACGTTCGCTCCAACGTCATTAGAAATGTCATAAAACACACCTCCCGCATTCCGAAACAGTGCATTGGGGAAAACTGTACGATCGTTGATGACCCACAAATCTTGGTCGCCATCTCCATCGTAATCAAACCAAGCCCCTTGAAACGAGTGTTGGAGACCATTGCCAACACCGGTGGCATCGGTCTGGTCGGTGAAATAACCGGCGCCTTCATTACGAAGCATTAGGTTCTCGTAACTGAGTGAGTCTGCCGCATCATGGTAGCTAGCTACGAAAAGGTCCAGGTCAAGATCATTGTCGTAGTCTACCGCAGAGATTCCCCTGACATCCCAACCTGGACGAAGTGGAATGCCTCGATTGAAGCCATCTTCAACGAGGGAGCCGTCATCCATTTGGATGTAGAGGTATAGCCCTTCACCAAACACACCCACCATCAAATCTAGATCCCCATCATCATCGACATCCACCCACAAAAGTCCTTTGGACTCAGCAGCTTGATTGATGGTTTCATGATGTATTAATCCATCTGGACTGCCCCTGTACAATTCCACAGGCCCAGCAGATGTAGCGGCTGTCACATCGTCCCATCCGTCTCTGTCAAAGTCAGCCGTACTGAGCCCGCAACCAAACCAACTGGCGGCCGTAGATACATCCAAAAGGTGATCGACGGATACGTCCTCCAATTGCGCATGCAATGACGCGGAACTAAAAGCCAGGCCACAAAGGACAGCAGACCAAAGCAAAAGCTCGCGGAATCGAAACATAAAAACAGGCAAGGCAAAAGCAAGACGGTGTGGAGACCAAAAAGTTGCCTCATCTGCTACAATTGCTCCACCAGTGTTAAAACCTGATTAACAACAGAATGCCGACCATCATTGATTAGAATCGCATCACAGCGAGCCAAAACTTTTTCTTCTGACCACTGCTTCGACATGCGCTGAAGAATTTCCGCTTCAGGCCACTTGCTTCTCTTCCGAATCCGCTCCACACGCAGAGAAAACGGAGCACTGACCCCCCAAACGGCATCGCAATCTTGATTCGAGCCGGATTCAAACAAGATCGCCGCTTCCCTAAAAACAAACCGAGCCCCATTTTCTCGACACTTCTCTCTCCACAATTGAAAGTCCCTAGCAACAACAGGGTGAACCAAGGCATTGAGTGAGGCAAGCGCTTCTGCATCCGAAAACACCACATCAGACAATTTGCGGCGGTCCAGAATGCCCGAATCATCCAATATGGAGTTGCCAAAGCGCGCTACAACAGCCCCTAAGAGGTCCGGATCAGTATCATACTGCCGCTTGGCCGCAGCATCAGCATCATAGACAGGGTGCCCCAATCCTTGGAGCATTCGAGCCACAACAGACTTTCCTGCACCCATGCCT
>CAXHAW010000153.1:0-4914 GCA_964014525.1 uncultured bacterium | reverse complement strand
GACGGAGATGTCGATCTGTATCTCGCAAAGTGCCGCCAATTCGTACACAACGACCCGTATGACCCCCGCCGCGTCAACCAACTCTGGGTCAACGACGGTCAGGGGGGATGGACGGAAGAAGCCATGGATCGGGGCCTTGTTCTCTACGAACAGAGCTGGACAGCCGACTTTGGAGACATCGACAACGACGGCGACATGGACCTCGCTGTCACCAACCACAGCAACAGCATCTTTCTCCTTGAAAATGATGGCACAGGCCACTTTACAGACGTCACCGCCGGGTGCGGAATGGACGTGAGCGGATTTTTCCTTCAAAGCAAATTTGAAGACTTCGACAACGACGGTTTCATCGACTTCATCACCTCTGGTGACAACAGCTCTAACTTTTATTTCAAGGGCAACGGCGACGGCACCTTCGAAGAACTCGACTGGCCATTCAGCTATGGAGATGCCATGCTGAGCTTCGCCACAGGCGACTTTGGCCGTGATGGACAAATGGACCTGATTGCCAGCCACGGAAGTGTCTATGTCAGCCCTGACAACGACAATCCAGACCAACTGTACCTGAATGATGGAAGTGATCACCACTGGGTCTGCTTCGACCTTCAGGGGATTGAATCAAATGCCGATGCAGTCGGCGCCCAAGTCTCCATCTATGGGCCATGGGGAGTTCAACTTCGCGATGTGCGTTCAGGTGAGAGCTATGGCATCACCTGCACCACCCACCCACACTTTGGATTGGGAGAAGCTGATCACATTGACAGTGCAGTGGTCCACTTCCCAAGCGGTTTCACAACGACACTGGTTGACCCCGCAATTGACACCTATCACAATGTCATTGAGGCCCCGTGTCAAATTGGGGCATTCGATCTGACCCTGACAGGTTCCAACGTCATTTGTCCGGGAGAAACCGCAACACTCGATGCGCCCATGGGATACATGAGCTACGAATGGAGCACTGGAGAACTGGCCCTAGGCATCACAGTAGAAACAACTGGCAACTACACAGTTTTGGTCTATGACACAGACGGATGCGCTGGGATTTCAAACCCCATCTCGATTGAAGTGTATGAACCCGAAGTCCCCACCATCACCGTCGACGGTGATTTGAAGTTGTGCGACGGTGAAAGTGTGACGCTCATTTGCAGCGCAGCACCAGGATACATTTGGACAACCGGAGCATCGGACCAAAGTGTTCTCATTACCGAAGCGGGAACCTACAGCGTGTCTGTCAATGGAGCCTGCGCCGAACCAACAGCATCCGAGTCCGTGAGTATCGAGGTCTTCGATGTGCCTGGAACGCCAACAGTAGAGGACGCCGCGCTCACTGAACCGGCAAGCACCACCCTCGAGTTCAGCGGTTCCGAGCTCCATTGGTATGACAGCGAGACATCAGACGCTCCGCTCCATGTTGGAAACAGCTACACCACGGAAGTCCTCGAGGAAACCACCACATTTTGGGTGGAAGACGTGTTGAACCATGGCCTTGAAACCGCGCTGGGGGGATCCGACGCGCAAAGCGACGGACAGTACCACAACAACAGCAACTACTGGCTTCGATTCGATGCTTACCAAGACCTCATTATCGAAAGCGTGAAGGTGTTTGCTGACGGTGAAGAGGACCGCACCATTGCGGTCATCGATGCAGCTGGCAATGTTTTGGACCAAGTGACGGTCAACATACCAGACGGAGAGAGTATTGTCAACCTGGGACTCTCTGTCCCTGCAGGAACAGCACACGGCCTCCGCAGTTTTGACGACAACCCTCAGCTCTGGAGGGACGGCCAAGGCAGCGACCTTGATTTCCCTTATGAAATTGGGAGTCTGGCCACAATCACCTCCAGCAGCGTCAACAACCCAAACAACGCCACCAATTATTACTACTTCTTCTATGATTGGACGGTGAGCACTCAAGGGGTCTCTTGCGCATCAGATCGCATCCCAGTGACCGTGACCGTGACCACATCAGGGGTCGCTGATCTCACGGTGCTTCAGGGTGGCCTTTCGGTCTTCCCCAATCCATCCAATGGACAGGTTCAGCTTCAATGGGAGGTGACATCAGGAACAGTTCGCTGTGAAGTTGTCGATGCCTCAGGCAGAATGCTTTTCCAGCGGGAAGCCGCAGGTCCGAGCCTCCTCGGTACCCTCGATTTCTCGGAGTTGCCAAAAGGCGTTCACATCCTGAGGTTGACCCAAGGAGAAAGAACATCCACGGCGCGCATCGTACTCCGCTAAGTTCTTTTTTAGCATTTTAAGGACCCCGCCCGGCAACGGAGCGGGGTTCTTCGTTAATTACCTCATGAATCGTTCGCTCGGCATAGCATTGATTCTACTCACGGTCGTCTCCACGAGCGCCGTGATTAGTCTTTCGGCGAGCGAATCCCAGAGTGCTGCTTATCATCACGGATTAGAAGGCACCATCTACAGAGACCTCCTCGGAGGACTTCCCGATACCATTAATTCTCTTTTTTATGGCTCAGGTAAATGTGCCGGATGCCATGGAAAAGACCCAAACCAACTTGCTTCAATAGCGGGTCAGACCTTCCCCATGGAACCCATGCCCGATGGATGGGATGTCAACGTTGTGGACGATTGGCGGAGCTCCATCATGGCCAACAGCACCAAGGATCCCTTCTGGCGGGCCAAAGTCCGTCACGAGGTCATCACCAACCCGTCGCACGCAGCGGGACTTGAGGATAAGTGCACCAGCTGCCATGCACCTGTGGGCCATTTTGCCGCCCACCATGATGGCGCAGAGTACTATTCACTGCTTGAGTCCTTGACAGACAGTCTGGCCTTGGATGGTGTGAGCTGCGGGGTCTGTCACCAACAAGACGCCGAGGGGATCGGAACCCGATTCAGTGGCGACATGACCTTTGTAGAAGACACGATCTATGGTCAATACGGCGGTGGAAAGGATGACTACCCTATCCAGTGGCAGCCCATGCAAAGCTTCGTCGGGTTCATGCCTGTCTACGGGGAGCACATGGCGAAATCTGAAAGTTGTGCTGCCTGCCATAGCCTCGTCACCTCCAGTGTAGACCTCGAAGGCGAATACACAGGCGCAACCGTCATCGAACAGGCCACCTATCATGAATGGGTCAATTCTGTCTTTGAATCAGGACCAGAAAAGCAAGAGTGTCAGGGCTGCCATATGCCCCAGATTGACGACCCCGTCACCATTGCCAGCGGATATGCCTGGCTACAGCCCCGTTCGCCATACAGCCTGCACTATTTCGTCGGAGCCAACACCCATATGCTTCGGATGCTTCGAGAAAATGTGGACTCTCTTGATCTCGCCGCAACAGAAACACAATTCGACAGCACCATTAACCAGACACTGACCATGCTCCAAGAGCAGACCCTCGACCTCGATGCCGTAGCGGTACTCGATGATGGACTGCCCCGAGTTGAGGTGACTGTGACCAACAAGGCAGGACACAAATTCCCTTCAGGCTATCCAGCCCGCCGGGCTTGGATTGAAGTGTCAATGGCAGGAGACAACGACACCCTATTCCACTCTGGCGCATGGAATCCAGGCACAGGTTACATTCTAGGTCAAGAGGACATTGCATGGGAGCCCCACCACGACGTCATAAGCGATGATCAGCACGTTGTCATTTATGAGCTTGTTCTGGGCGATGTCAATGGGGACCCCACCACACTTCTCGAGCGCGCCAACGCACACCTCAAAGACAACCGATTGACGCCCCGTGGATTTAGCACGGCCCATGTGGTGTATGACACCACTGCGATCATCGGTGCCGCATTGGTCGATCCCAACTTCAACTTTAATACGGAAGGTGAAGAGGGCTCTGGTTCAGACAAAATCAGCTACTTGTTGCCCAATGGATGGGAAGACAGCGGAGCACTCGACGTCGAAGTCACCGTTTGGTACCAAAGCCTGCCACCCAAATGGGTCTCACCCATGCTGGAACTCCAAGGCGACAGTCTTATCGATGGGTTTCGGGCCCTGTATTCGGAATTTGCACCCCTTCCCGAGCGCATCACATCCACCACCATCAGTTTGGGCGTTGATGCCGTGAACGAAGCCGATTATCCCTCTCTCACGGCCTGGCCAAATCCCAGCGTTTCAGGACAGATTTCAGTGCGTGCTCCACAACCCATCGGAGACTATGAATTGATTGATGCGGCAGGACGCCGCATTGAGTCCGGTCGCTGCCCACAGAGCCAACTGAGGCTCCATCTACCGAACAACGGGCAATATTTACTGAGAACCGCGCAAGGCACCATCACCCTGCTGCGTAACTGATCAGCCTGCGTAATCCATGACCACAGGACAATGGTCTGACCCATGGACCGATGTCAACATCTCGACAGGACCGCAATGGGGAAGCGCCGAATCAGACCCCAAGAAGTAATCCAGCCGCCAGCCCACGTTCTTTTCTCTCGCTCCACCGCGGTAGCTCCACCAAGAATATTGAACGCGATCTGGGTTCTGAATGCGCCAGACATCCCCAAAGCCACCCTCTAAAATGGACGTGAGACCGTCGATTTCATCTTGTGTGTAGCCCGGGGTCTTGTTGTAGTTCGCATCGGGACGGGCCAAGTCAATCGGACGGTGGGCCACATTGAGGTCCCCACAACACACCACAGGTTTTTCTTCAGCAAGACGTTGGAGAAAGGCCTTGAATGCCACGTCCCATTCCATCCGAAAAGGGAGGCGCTTCAGGCCTGAAGAACTGTTGGGGGTATATACCGTCACGAAGTGGAAGTCACCAAAATCTGCAGCCGTAACACGGCCCTCATCATCCAGCCCCTCGACACCGATGCCGTGAACCACCGACTCGGGTTTTATGCGGGAGAGAATGGCCGTGCCACTGTAGCCTTTTTTGACCGCACTTGAACCTGTCTCTTATACACATCTGACGCTGCCGACGATCCTACCTGTGT
>CAXHAW010000152.1:0-4962 GCA_964014525.1 uncultured bacterium | reverse complement strand
AGGTTGCCTGTGGGCTCGTCGGCAAGAATGAGGTCGGGCGCATTGGGCAAGGCGCGGGCAATGGCCAACCGTTGTCGCTCACCTCCGCTCAATTCGTGCGGTCGCTTGTACCCTTTGTTTTCGAGGCCAACGGCCTGAAGAACCTCTGTGACTCTTCGTTCGCGGTCACCGGCATCCTTCCAGTCGGTCACCTTCAGCACGAACTCCAGGTTTTCCGTTGCCGTCCTGTCGGTCAGGAGTTCGAAGTCTTGAAAGACAATGCCAAGTTTGCGTCGAAGCAGGTGGACACGGCGGCGTTGCAGCCCCGACAGGTCGACACCGCAGACCGTCCCTGTGCCCACGGTGAGGGGGAGCTCTCCATACAGTGTTTTGAGCAGGCTGCTTTTTCCCGATCCGGTCCTGCCGATTAGGTAGATGAATTCACCAGCGTGGGCCTCCAAATCCACACCGCTCAGGACGATGTGCTCTTCTTGGAGTAGGTCCGCGCCAGCGAGCGCAATCAGGGGTGGGCTGCTTTCCGTCACTCGATGGCGTAATCGGCTTCGCTGAGTTTGGGGTTGAGTTTGACCTCGGTCATGGTCATCTTCATCTCCTGAGCCCCAGTCTTCATTGTCATTTCGCCCTCAAACTTGAGCCCTTTGGCTTCGATCATGGCGCCATAGTCAAGTGTGATGGTCATGTCCCCACGGGGTGTGCTTTCGTTGCGCATCGAGCGTGTTCTCAATCCGGTCTCAACGTTGAACCAGTGGGATTCTGATACCGATCCGTCCTTGCGGATTTCCACCAAATACTGGGGGACTTCATTGATTCGGTCGATGCCCAACAGTTCGGCACTGAGTCCATATTCTGACAGGTGCAGAAACTCGAGGAGGTCATGATTTCTGCGGGTCTCCATGACCTTGTCGTCGTCCATGTTGACCACTTGGCCCATGGAGGTCTCAACGCCCTTGGTGCCATCAAACTTGGATTCTTGCATGACGTTACCCCCAGCGGAAATCCGGCTGTAGCCAGCGCCGCCATTGGTGTGTGCCTGCACCATTTCCAGAACCATGGGGCCAGCGGACATTTCACCAGTGATCATGACACCCTTTGCTTTGGCGAACTTGTCTGCGCCTCCGCGCACGGTGTAATAGGTGGTGAACACATCCTCAGCGGTCATGCCTTCGGGTGCGGGCTCGAGGTCTTTGAGTGGTTCTCCAAAGGGATCAAAGAACTCAACCTGTCCACTTGCAGAGAATGGGGCGAGGCCGTCGGCTACATCGCGGTTTCCGGCAATCGTGATGTTCATGTTGTCCGGGCGCAAGTATGTTCTTGCGACGCGTTGCACGTCTTCCACTGTGACCTTGTCGAGGCGCTCCAAATAGGTGGCATAGTAGTCCGCTGGAAATCCATACCGTTCGATGTTGAGGGCGAATCGGGACAGGGTCTCGGGACGCTCGAGGGACAGGGCAAAACTTCCGTTGAGGTAGTTCTTGACGAATTGCAATGTGCTGTCCGGAGCGGGCGTCTCCACCATTTTCCGGATTTCCTTCATGAACTCCACAAGGGAGCTGTCCGTGACTTCGTTCCGGACACTCGCCCTGGCGCTGAACCGCCCCACGAATTCATCGGGTCCGATGGAGCTCCTGGCCCCATAGGTGTATGCTTTGTCCTCGCGCAGGTTTTGATTCAGTCGGCTGCCGAAGAACCCACCGAGCATGGTGTTCATCACGCTGACCGCCACCACGTCCGGGTGCCCGGGCTTCAGGTAGATGGGGAAGGTGATGTCAATGACGCTTTGCACTGCGCCGGGAACGGGCGCAAAGCAGACGCGGTTGCCCATGGGGGGGATGGGCCGCGCAAACCGTGCAGACTCCACTTCGTTTGGTCTCCAGTCGCCGAAATATTGCTCCGCTTGGGCCCTCGCATCTGTGGGAGTGATGTCCCCGACAATCACCAAATAGGCCACATTTGGCTTCCAAACGGATGCGTAATGTGCCATCAGGTCTTTTCGGGTGATGGCTTCCACAGTTTTCTCATTGGAGCTCTCACCGTAGGGGTGCTTGAGCCCATAGGTCATGGCGCGAGACAGCCTGCCGGAAATCTGATTGGCATCTGTGGCACTGCTTGCAAATCCGCTCAGCATCTGCTTTCGCTCCTTTTCCAATTCCACTTCAGGGAAGGTGGGGTTCATGAGGAGGTCAGACATCAAGTCGAGCAGGGTCTCGCTGTGTTGAACGAGGCACCGTCCGTTCATGCTGAATCCCGATGTACCCAAGCTGGCACCAATCCGGTCGACGGATTCGTCGATTTCTGCTTTGGTGCGTGAACTGGTGCCCTGGCGCATCAGTGACCCTGCCATTTCGGTATAGCCCGCCTTAGCACCTTCAAAGATGGGGTCCACATCCAGCGTTAGGCGATAGCTCACGCGCGGCAATTTGTGGTTCTCCACCACGATAAGGGTCAGCCCGTTTTCGAGCTTTTCGACGGTATAGTCGCCGAGCACGATTTCGGGCGCTGGTCCAGGGGTGGGCGCTTGGGATCGGTCCACCTGACCGATGAAGGCCATGGGCACGGTGAGCGCCATGGTCAGAAGGAGGGAGGCAATGCGGTTCATTGTGCGTTCTCGTTCATGAAGTAGAGGACGACCCTGCGGTCGTGGTCGTAATACTTGATGGCGGCATTTTGGATGTCTTCCGCCGTGACCGCCATGTAGCGGTCGATTTCGTTGTTGATCAGATCGGCATCTCCGAAGTACATGTGGTAGTTGGCCAAAGACTCTGCGATGCCGCGCATGGTGCTGTTGGACTGGACGAATCCGCTTTCCACTTGGTTTTTGAGTTTGCTCAGTTCTGCATCGGAGATCCCCAAGGCCTTGACCTTGTTGATCTCGCTCACCATGGCCGTCTCCACTTCGGAGGGGTTTGTGCCGATGTTGGCCACGGCATAGGCGATGGTTTGTCCGGGATCTTCCAAGCCAAAGCTGAAGGCGCCGCAGAAGACGGCGAGCTCTTGGTCATCGACCACGGCCCGATTCAATCGGCTGGATTGTCCGCCGCTGAGCGCCGTATTGAGCAAGTCCACAGCATAGTAATCAGGCGTGCCTTCTGCCGGTATGGGGTAGGCCATCAGCACCAGGGGCAGTTGGTCGTCTCCCCAAATGGTGTCCCTGACTTCGGTGACTTTGCTCGGTTCAAGGATGTCTGGGCGGGGAATGTCATTGGTCCCGGTGGGCACGGTCCCGAAGTACATCTCGATCATTCGCTTCAGGTCCTTGCGGTTGAAATCCCCCGCGATGGAGAGCACCGCGTTGTTTGGAACGTAGAAGGTCTCATAGAAATCAGTGAACTCCTCGTCCTCTGCGGCATTGAGGTGGTCCATGGAACCTATGACCGGCCATTGATAAGGGTGTTTTGTGTACGCGCGTTTCATGGTCTCCTCGATGAGGTTGCCATAGGGTTGGTTGTCTACGCGCTGGCGACGCTCTTCCTTGACCACTTCCCGTTGGGTCTCGATGCCTGCATTGTCTACCCTTGCGTGCAGCATCCGCTCGGATTCAAGCCAGAGCCCCAGCTCGAGTTGGTTGGACGGCAGCACCTCGTAGTAAAAGGTCCGGTCGTTGGAGGTGTTGGCATTGTTCTGTCCTCCAGCGTTTTGGATGTACTTGAAAAATTCCCCGCGTCCGATGTTTTCTGAGCCTTCGAAAAGAAGGTGTTCAAAAAAGTGGGCCATGCCCGTGCGCTCAGGGTTTTCGTTCTTGGATCCCACGTGATACATCACGGACACGGCGGCTATGGGTGCGCTGTGGTCTTCGTGAAGGATGACGTGGAGTCCATTTTTGAGGTCGTATTCCTCAAATTCGATGGGGGCCCGCTGGGCGGAGAGGGCCCCAAATGCTGCCATGAGGCAGAGGGTCAATGTGAATCGCATGTTCTGCTGTTCGAATCGGGATGGGGAAGATAGGACTGCACTCGGGTAAATTTGCCAAGAACATGGACCATCGCCTTGACCCCGGCCCCCAGAGCTGGGCCCAACTAAAATCGCTTTACACAGCGCCGAGCATCTCCTTGTCTGAGGAGGCCAAAGAGAGTGTGAGCCGCGCCCACGAATTTCTATTGGATGTCGTCGCGTCTGGTCGCACGGTATATGGCGTCAACACGGGCTTTGGTCAATTGGCCCATGTCCGCGTGGGCAAGGACGAACTGCACCAATTGCAGGAAAACCTCATTCGAAGCCATGCCGCAGGATTGGGGGAGCCATTGCCTCCGGCCATTGTGCGGTGGATGCTGCTTTTCAAGGTGTGTGGCCTCATTCGAGGACACAGTGGCGTTCAGCCCCAGACGGTCAACCTCCTGGTGGATTTCTATAACGCAGGGCTTCTTCCTGTGGTCCCAAGGCAGGGTTCGCTTGGCGCCAGTGGCGACCTCGCCCCGTTAAGCCACATGTGCCTTCCGCTGCTCGGTGAAGGTGAATTGATGGAGCAGATGGGCGATGGGCAATGGAAAACCAGACCCGCATCTGAGGTGCTTCAAGAAAAGGGGTGGAGCCCAATTGCGCTTGGACCCAAAGAGGGGTTGGCCTTGATCAATGGGACCCAAATGATGTCGGCCCTTTTGGCGCACAGCTTGCAGGATTTGGAGCACTTGTGGGATGAGGCCCATGGCATTGCCAGTTTGAGTCTGGCTGCTTTTGAGGGGTTGGCGTCACCGTTCCACCCCGCCGTGCACAGGTTGCGACAGCATACGGGTCAGCAGGAGAGTGCGGCTGCGATGCGAAAATGGTTGGACGGTGCGGCCTTCTTAAGGGAGACCCACGAGTGGGTCCAGGACCCATACAGTTTCCGCTGCATTCCCCAAGTCTATGGCGCTGTTCGAACGGCAATTGATCGGGGCATTGAAACGTTGGAAGGAGAATCGACAGCCGTTACGGACAACCCCATTTTGCTCCCTGAAACCGGTGAGGTCATCAGCGCTGGTAATTTTC
>CAXHAW010000151.1:0-4973 GCA_964014525.1 uncultured bacterium | reverse complement strand
CCGGAGCGGAGATGGGGTTGGGGCTGGAGTTTGACGCGAACAATCCGCCCGGAAAAAGATTTGAAAGGGAGAAACTGATTCACACAGTCCCTTCGAATGGCCTTTTTTTTCCCCGTATCCAAAGGTGTTTTTTCTGCCATTGTGGTCCTTTGGACTGTGGCTTTAAGCGGATGCGAAGGCCAATCACACGTTGAACTTAACAGCACAATCCCCATGAATTTGGATCAATCGGTCATGCCCCCGGAAGGCAAGTCATTTGCCATTCTTGCCGGTGGGTGTTTTTGGTGTACGGAGGCCATTTACTCCGAAATGAAGGGGGTTGAGAAGGTAGAAAGCGGGTACACTGGAGGTCAAATCAAGAACCCAGGATATCGGGAAATTTGCACCGGAAGGACAGGGCATGCAGAAGCGGTTCGGATTACGTTTGATCCGGAAATTGTGTCTTTTGGGGATCTTTTGGAGGTGTTCTGGCGAACCCATGATCCGACCACATTAAACAGGCAGGGGGCCGACACGGGCACGCAGTACCGCTCTGCCATATTTCCCATAGATGATGCGCAAAAACGAATGGCAATGGCATCCTTGTCAGCAGCAGAAGAGGCTGGGCTGTGGGAGGATCCCATTGTAACCAGCATCGAACCTCGCGCTCCATTTTATGTGGCAGAAGAGTATCACCAAGGTTATTTCGACAGGAATCCGGATCAGGGTTACTGCGTTGCAGTGATTGGTCCCAAGGTGAAAAAGTTCAAGGCCCTGTTCGCAGAGAAATTGAAGGCTTCAGCGCATTGATGATGGTGATTGGGAATGATGGCCTTTGCGGGGGCTTGGGCCCTTTCTTTTTTCGAATAGACTCAATCAAGACATGAGCAGCCTGCTGCGCAAGGAGCCTCAATGTGTTTTGCACCGCGCTGCCCACCGAGGACATGCGGATCACGGTTGGCTCGCCGCGCGCCACAGTTTTAGTTTTGCTGGATGGCATGATCCAAGTCGGATGCATTTTGGTGCCCTTCGCGTGCTCAATGATGATGTCGTTGCGGGTGGCGGTGGATTTGGCATGCACCCACATGACAATATGGAAATCGTGACGATTCCCTTGGTCGGTGCTTTGGAGCACAGAGACAGCATGGGCAACGCGTCGGTCATTCGGACGGGCGATGTTCAGGCGATGACGGCGGGCACGGGAATCTTGCACAGCGAATTCAATCACAGCGAGAGTCAGTCAGTGGAGTTGTTTCAAGTGTGGGTGTATCCGAACAGGAAAGACTTAGCGCCTCGCTACGACCAGAGTCGATATGATGTGAAAGGTGCCAGTGGATCCTTTGCAGGCCTTGTGACCCCAGACGGCAGTTCTGGGGTTCGGATTCACCAGAATGCGTGGTTTCACTTAGGCGAATTCAATGCAGGACAACGTGTCTCTTATCAGGTCCATGGTTCGGGCCAAGGTGCGTACCTCATGGTGGTGGATGGACAGGCAGAGGTTCTTGGCCATCAGTTGGGGCGGCGGGATGCCATCGGAGTTTGGGATGCTGACCAGTTTGAGATCCACGCTTCTCTAGATTGTGTTTTGCTTTTGATTGAGGTTCCCATGCATTGGTGATGCTGTGGGAAAATCGATTTCCTAAGGCAGAGGATGAATCGGCCGAGAACCGGGCTTGGGGCTATTTTAGAGGAATCACAAGATGATGCGCCGATTGTGGACACGCTTGGGCTTGGCTGCCCTCCGGAAGGAGCCGCCAGCCATAAGGAACCGGAAGGGGAGACGATTGGATCACTCCACTTCCGTGGTGTTCTTGGCCCCTGGACATTCGCCATCCTCTCGTTCTCAGTTGCATGATTTAGTTGAAGGGGTGGACGGACACGAGGATTTGGGGTCTTGGTCTCTTGTGGTTGACACGGGCATGACCAGAAAGGCCCACGCCAAATCGCGTGCCCAAAGAATCAAGAAGTTGGAAGAAGGACAGGTCCTTGAGCCGGAGTTTCCGCAGCATGCTTCAGTCCATTTGTTTTGGAGAGATGAAGTCGGTAACACAGGGCTTCCCCTTGAGACCCCTGAGGTATTGGACAAGTCAGATGTGCTGATCTACTTGGATGGAGATTCAAATAACCTTGTTTTAAGGGCTTTATTGAAACGATCAAAAGTGGGGTTTAAGGTGGGTCCCTCTGATATCGGTTTGGATACATTGGACTTTATGTTGGCTTGGCCAGAAGGCGGGGACATGTCATCTTTCGTACAATTGACGTTCCATTATTTGAAAACCCTCGACTTGAAATGACCAAGCGATTTACTGGGCTAGGCGTCGCCCTCATCACGCCCTTCACCGAACAGGGTGATCTTGACTTTCCTGGATTGGAGCGCATGGTCCATCATGTGGCCGGCAGCAAGGCCCATTTTCTTGTGGTCCTTGGCAGCACTGGAGAGGCTCAATTGATGAGTGATGAGGAGCGGAGAAGGGTGTTGGACTTTGTACAAGAGGTCAACGCAGGAAGGCTTCCAATTGTGGCGGGATTTGATACATCGGGCGGCACCATTGCTGCTGTTGGTCGGTTGCGCGCGATCGATACTCAAGGTCTAGATGGCCTCTTGATGAGTGCCCCAGCCTATATAAAACCAGAACAAGCGGGAATTTTGGCGCATTTTCAGGCGCTGTCTGAAGCGTCGCCCTTGCCCATTATTCTCTACAATGTGCCGTCGAGGGCTGGTGTGGCAATGTCACCGGATACCATCATCGAAATCGCGAACACCTGTCCCCAAGTGGTTGCTCTGAAGCAGGCACACGACGATTTGACTGATTTCCGTCGAATTCGACAAGGCGCCCCTGAGTCGTTTGTTCTTCTGTCTGGAGACGACGCAAATGCCATTCCGATGATGGCCTTGGGTGGAGAGGGGTTAATCAGTGTGATTGGAAATGCCTACCCCGATGCATGGGCGGAAGCCCTGGACTTGGGTGTGTTTGGTTCTGTGAAGGAGGCAGAACAACACGTGGCGTCACATCAACCGCTGATGGAGGTTCTATTTGCAGAAGGAAACCCAACCGGAATCAAGGCTGTTTGTGATTTGCTGGGTCTGTGCGGGCCACACCCGCGGTTGCCTTTGCTGCCTGCAACACCGGAACATCGAGACAACTTGTACCGTGCGATGGCACACATGGATGCCGTTCCTCAGCGATCCATGGGGCTTTCCACGGATTCTTGAGGAAGCTTCAACTGCCAGTCAAAACGAATTAAGCCGGTAGGCCTTGCTTGACGGCAATCGCTTCGTGACACGCCTTGACGATTGCGCTTGGCCCCAATCCGTATTTCTCTAGAAGTTGGGCTGGTGTTCCTGACTCACCGAAGCTGTCTTCGACTGCGACAAATCGCTGAGGAGTGGGGCTGTAGGCGGCAAGACAAGCGGCAATGCTTTCTCCCAAGCCACCAAAGCGTTGGTGTTCCTCGGCACTGACAACACAACCCGTGCGAGCAGCGCTTTCGAGAAGTGCAGTTTGGTCAAGCGGTTTGATCGTGTGCATGTCCAACAGGTCCACGGAAATTCCGTCTGCAGCCAGTTCTCTGGCGGCCAAGATGGCGTTCCAAACCAAATGGCCATTGGCCACGAGGGTCACATCTGACCCTGTCATCACACGCCTTGCCTTTCCGATAACAAACGGGGTGTCCTGATCGGTGATGATGGGCACTTTTGGACGGCCAAAGCGGAAGTAGACTGGACCTTTGTGGGCCGCTATCGCATGGGTCGCATTTCGGGTCTGTTCGAAGTCGCAGGTGTGGATAACCGTCATGTTCGGAAGCATCTTCATCATGCCCACGTCTTCGAGGATTTGGTGGGTGGCGCCATCTTCTCCCAAGGTCAGTCCGCAGTGAGAGGCACAGATTTTGACGTTTTTTTCGCTGTAGGCGACGCTCTGGCGAATTTGATCGTAGACCCGTCCAGTTGAGAAGTTGGCAAATGTTCCAGTAAAGGGAATCAAGCCACCGATGGTCATCCCCGCAGCGACACCGATCATGTTGGCTTCTGCTATACCCGCTTGGTGAAACCGACTGGGATATGCATCTCGGAAGGCATTCATCTTCAATGAGCCAGTTAAGTCTGCGCAGAGTGCCACAACGTTGTCGTGAATTTGTCCTACTTCGAGAAGGCCTTGGCCGAAACCGCTGCGGGTGTCTTTTCGGGCGAGGGCGTCCAATTCGGATTGGGAGGCGGTAAGGAAGTCGAGCATGATCAGAATTCGAGGGTGTGGATTGCTCCGGAGCGAATATCCACAGAGCGCGTCAGGGAGAGGTCTGTTCTGGATGCGTGTTTTGCACGGAACATCACCACATACCGACCAGGTTGAAGAGAAAATCGACCTGAGGGGTCTTCGCCGGAGAAAGGCACGACCAAATCCAGTCCAGATTCGCCGCGAAGGAAGATGCCTCCGTACCCTCTGGTTCCTGTTTTTAGGTTGAGGGTTCCCGGTTCTGGAATGGAGACGGGTACAATTCGTTTGTCGCCGACCCGCACATGGTCGACCAGGACGGGTGGTGTGGTGCCAAATTCCAATGAATAAGTGCCGGCGAGGTACCGCTGTCGGGACCCCACTTTTTGAATAAACACCGTTTCGCAGGCACCCTCATCATGCTTGACGACGACAGGGATGTTCATGAGTTCACTTCTTGTTCGGCTCGGTGTCAAGTCGATAAACCCTGTTGGAACGGATACTGAAAGGTGATTGTGCGTCCGGGGCTCCAGCGTCAAGCCTGATGCCCTCACGGGGGGAATTGAATGGACGACCAGGTCGTATTCCGGGATGGGGTTGAGCATCAAGGTGTCGGGAACGCCTCCTTGGTTCATTGTGTGAACCGCCTGGAGGACGGCTTGTCCAGAGTGACTTTCAGAAATTTCAAAGGGAAGGTCAGTCACGGTGGGCGTGCCTTCGGCGTCGAGCAGGTCCACTTGGGCTGTGGTCTGGTGGATGGCTTGGTCGATGACAATGTCC
>CAXHAW010000150.1:0-4976 GCA_964014525.1 uncultured bacterium | reverse complement strand
TACACAGGTAGGATCGTCGGCAGCGTCAGATGTGTATAAGAGACAGTTGCATCTGGCTCCGCTGCGCTCGCCCCGCGACTCGCCCGATTCTTCAACGGCGCAGGCATCCCTGTTTATGAAGGGTATGGTCTGACCGAAACCTCGCCCGTGGTCTCGGTGAACTCGCTGAATTCCGTCGACATGCTCAGGATTGGAACCGTGGGGAAACTCATAGAGGATACAGAGGTCCGCATCGCAGAAGACGGAGAAATTCTGGTCAAAGGACACCAGACGATGATCGGCTATTACAAAGACGAGGAAAAAACCAACGAAGTCATGAAAGATGGCTGGTTCCACACTGGCGACATCGGCGTCATCGAAGACGGATTCCTTCGCATCACTGATCGTAAAAAAGAGATGTTTAAGACCTCTGGGGGCAAATATGTGGCGCCCCAGTTGCTTGAGAATGCCATCAAAGCATCTCGCTTTGTCGAACAGGTCATGGTGATTGGCGAAAGTAGAAAGCACCCAGCAGCATTGGTTGTGCCCGACATGGTGGTCCTCGAAGAATGGTGCAAGCGCAAGGGGCGGGGTTGTCCGGCCCAAGACGCGGTGCCCCAAGACGAAGAAATCTGCGCGTGCATCCTCGAAGACGTCGAAGGTCTCATGGCTCCGTTCAACTCTTGGGAAAGGATCAAGAAAATTGAGGTGTTGCCCGAGCCCTTCACCATAGACGGCGGTGAACTTACCCCCACCCTCAAACTCAAGCGAAAGCCAATCCTGGCCAAATACGGTGACCGAATCGAGGCCATTTACGCCTGATGTTCGACACCCTGCAGGCCTGGGACGAGGCCCTGCTTTTGGCCCTCAACGGACAGCCAAACTGGTTGAGGGACGCCGCATGGATTGTGACATCCAAATGGTGCTTTGTCCCCGCTATTCTGTTGGTGCTCATGGGGCTTTACCGCATGGCCGACAGCCGCAAAGCATGGATTGGCTTTGCCGCTGTACTCATGACCTTCACCGGAACCGATGCCATTTCCAGCAGGCTCATGAAACCCGGTTTCGAGCGACTTCGCCCAAGTCACACCGAGCACCTTTCAAAGCAGCTCCAACTGCACACCTTTGATGACGGCACACCCTATCGCGGAGGCAAATATGGATTTGTCTCCTCGCACGCCGCCAACAGCTTCGGCCTGGCCACCTTCGCCATTCTGTTGTTCGGTGCTGGTGTATGGCGGTGGTTGTGGCTCTGGGCAGCCATTGTCACATGGTCCAGAGTCTATCTCGGCGTTCATTATCCGGGAGACATTGTGTTAGGATCGCTTTTCGGAGCAGGATGGGCATGCGCCTGCTTCACCCTCATGAACCGCCTATCATCCACCACTTCAACCGCATGAGCGCCCTCTCAACCCCATTTCTAATCGGCATATTTATTGGAGGCGGAACCGGGTCTGTTCTCCGTCATTTGCTCGGAATCTGGCTCAACGGCAAACACCTCGTGCCCCTCGGCACACTCGCCGCCAATGTGCTCGCCACTCTCCTATTGGCCATCATCACACTCAAGGTGACCCAGCGATTTCCAGAAGGGCACGTCCTGCCCGCGGCACTTGCCATTGGCCTCTGCGGTGGATTCAGCACCTTCAGCACCTTCAGTGCCGAAAACCACCGCCTCATCGCTGAAGGCAATTGGTGGTGGGCAGCATTGAACATCGCCATCAGTGTCTTTGGGTGCATTCTGGTGTTCGCGCTCGTCGCTGCGGCAGTGAGGCGTTAAATTCACAGCGATTACCTCTCCCATCATGCCTCACCTCCCGCTCCGGTTTCTGTCCCTCGGGCTTTGGCTTCTTCCACTTCTAGCCTGCGCTCAAGGGCATGTGACGAAGAAGGACGCCCCGCCCCGCCTCATCGTGGCCCTGACGGTAGACCAGATGCGCGCTGATTACCTCACACGGTATGCCCATGGCTTCGGAAAAGACGGCTTCTGCCGCTTCATGAAAGAAGGGTTCCAAGGCCTTGACCACCACTTCAGCTACGCCCCGACTTACACGGGTCCAGGACACGCGAGCATTGCAACTGGCACCACTCCCGCAGTGCACGGGATCATCGGAAACAACTGGTACTCGAGAGCGGAAGGAAAAAAGGTCTATTGCGCAGAAGACAGCACAGCAACGGGCGTTGGCATGCCTAGAAACGACCCCGGGCCCAAGGGTCAAATGTCACCCATCCGGATGCACGCCAGCACTTGGCCAGACGAGTTGAAACACCATTTCACCCGCCCCGATGGCATCGCTCCCATCGTGATTGGAGCGAGCATGAAAGACCGAGGCGCCATCCTGCCCGCAGGGCATTCCGCTGACGCCGCATATTGGCTCAACAAAGGTGACTTCATCACCAGCAACCACTATCTCGAATCACTACCAGATTGGGTGAAGAATTTCAACACGTCAGATGCTTTAGAATCCAGACTAAACGAGGGATGGAAACTCAGGGACAAAAAGGAAACATACACGGGAAGTTGTGTTGACAATAACCCATATGAAGGCAAATGGAAAGGGAGCCCTCGGCCCACATTCCCATATGACCTAAAAGCACTCGCCGAGACCAACGGAGGACAAGACATCGTCAAGGGCTCCCCCATCGGAAACGCCCTGCTTGTCGATTTCGGTTTGGCCGCCATGAAAGCGCACGGGATGGGCTTGGACGACACCCCAGATGTACTCGCCCTGTCCTTTAGCAGCACAGACTATGTCGGCCATCAATTCGGTGCCCACGCCATGGAAACCGAAGACACCTATCGCAGGCTTGATGACCAATTGGCGCGGCTTTTCGACGCGCTTGACGACTGGGTGGGAAAGGGCCAATGGATGGCCTTTTTAACGGCAGACCACGGTGCAGTCACCGTCCCAGGCCTGTCCAAATCAAGGGGCCTTCCCGTGGACTATTGGAACCCAGAGCCCATGAAGGCCCGTTTGGACACAGCGCTGTTGAAACGATATGGCAGGAGCGACCTCATCCTGACGTATGATAATGACCAGTTTTTCCTTGACCGGGAATTGATCTGGAAATTAAACCTAGACCCTCACGAAGTCGCGCGATTCATTGCCAGCGTTGCTGAAACCGCACCCGAAGTCCAAAGGGTTTTAACCGGGGAAGACCTGCGCACGGGGGCCTACTTCGAAGGAGCCGAGGCCAATATCCTGAGAGGCTGGAACTCAAAAATGTCCGGCGACGTGGTGGTCATGCTCAAACCCGGCTTTTTGGAATACGGAAGGACGGGAACAAGCCACGGCAGCCCCTATGCATACGACACCCACGTCCCGTTTCTCATTATGGGACCGGGAATTGAAAAAGGCCAAGCCAGCATACAGCGCTCGAACATCAGGGACATTGCCCCGACCTTGTCGGCACTCCTGGGCTTCCCAAGACCCAGCGGATGCACCGGTAGCCCCATGGAAGACCTCTTCTTCGAATGACCTCCATCCTCCACCGAATCGAGCGAAATGGTCGCCACGAACTGACCATCACATCTACATTCCCAGCGGGAACCGACCACGTTCAACTGCCCGTCTGGCGACCGGGCCGCTACGAGAGGGGCGACTTTGCACAATACGTCCGCGGAATGTCACAGCGCACAGGCAAGGCTTGGTCCCGACTTGAACAATCCGAACTCCACCGCTGGCAAACACTCGAATGCGAAGGTCCCGTGGAGGTCCGTTTTCAATTCACCGCAGCCCAACTGAATGCCGGCAGCACATGGACAGATGAGAACCTACTCTACGTGAATCCTGTCAATTGCCTCCTTTACCATCCGGAGCTGCCAGACGCCCCCATCGAAATCCACTTGCCCGACATTCCCTCCGATTGGGCAACCGCAACAGCACTTCCACACACCACAGATGATTCGGGCATCCGCCTCGAAGCGAGGGGGACGCAGGAACTGATGGACAGCCCCTGGATTGTCGCACCTTCAAATGACCTGTGGCACAGCGAATACAAGGCAGCCGGACATTCATTTCACATTCATGTTTGGGGGCACCGACATTATGACGATGCTGCATTCGTCGAAGCACACCAAAAGTTCACCGAGGCACAGATGAATGCCTTTGGGTGGTTGCCCGTTCCAGAGTACCATTTTCTCTACCTCTTCCCCGACTTCCAAGCAAGACACGGCGTCGAACACGAAGCATCTACGGTCATCGCTTGGGGACCTGCCAAGGGCCTGTTGCATGAGGACGGGGAGCCCTCAGCAGGCCTGGCGGAGGTGGTTGACATCGCCAGTCACGAGCTCGTCCACACATGGAACGTAAAGCGGATGCGTCCAACCGAATGGATGCCCTACGACTTCTCCAAATCCAGCCCAAGCCGGATGGGCTACATCGCAGAGGGCGTTACAACCTACTTGGGCGACCTGTTTCTGCTTGAAGCCGGTGTGATTGGCACAGAAGGCTGGCTCACACGATTAGAAAAACTCCTGACCCGCCACCTCTGGAACCCGGGAAGACTTGAGACTTCCGTAGCCGATAGCAGCGTGGACACCTGGGTCGACGGATACAAGCTTGGGGTGCCACATCGCCGTGGCAACATCTACGTCGAAGGTGCCGTTCTCGCCTTCCTCTGCGACATCGCACTCAACCGCAATGGCGCTGGCTGGCTGACCGATGCGCTCGCCGAGTTGACCGGCCCTGATCAGCACCGCGCCCTGACCGAAGACATGTGGTGGTCGACATTGGAACGAAGGGCATCAGTCCGTGGACCAGAGGGGGGCGAGGAAATTCGACAACTGCGGGCAGACTTCTGCGATGGCACCGAGGACAGCTGGCCCGAGATCGTCCATGCGCTGATGCACCAAGGGGTCGAAGCCACGCTCGAGCCACATCCGGATGCAATCACCCGATGCGGCGCACTCTGCGGGAAAGGCCGCGAAGGCAGAATCGAAGTCAAAGTCTGCTGGCCGGACAGCCCGGCCTGGCAGAAGGGGTTGCGGCGCGGCGACG
>CAXHAW010000149.1:0-4982 GCA_964014525.1 uncultured bacterium | reverse complement strand
GTGAAGTCTCGTGGGCTCGGAGATGTGTATAAGAGACAGACCTAGCACGGTGATTTTGTCTGTGGGCTTGTCGTCGCGAAGCGGAATGCTGTCGGTCACAACCAGCTCTGTCAGGGCACTTTCCGCAATCCGCTCGTACGCGGGTCCGGAAAGCACGGGGTGGGTACAAACGGCCCGCACGCTGGCGGCTCCGTGTTCTTTCATGAGTCCGGCGGCCTTGGTCAGCGTTCCGGCGGTGTCGCAGATGTCGTCGACAAGGATGACGTCTTTACCTTCGACGTCACCGATGACCCGCATGCTCGAGACTTGGTTGGCCACCTTGCGTTGCTTGTAGCAAATGGCCATGTCCACCCCCAGATACTTCGCAAAGGCATTGGCGCGTTTGGTTCCGCCAGTGTCGGGAGTGGCCACCAACAGGTTGCCTGTGCTCATGGACTCGAGGTAGGGCAGGAAAACAGCTGAACCGTAGAGGTGGTCCACCGGCACCTCGAAGAACCCTTGGATTTGATCTGCATGCAAATCCATGGTGATCACGCGGTCCACGCCTGCTGCAGTCAGCATGTTGGCGATGAGTTTGGCGCCAATGGCCACCCGAGGGGCATCCTTTCGATCTTGTCTCGCAAAGCCGAAGTAAGGAATGACGGCGACGATCCGCTTGGCGGAAGCGCGTTTGGCTGCATCGATGAGCATGAGAAGCTCCATCAAATTGTCCGAGGGGGGAAACGTGCTCTGAACGATGACGACTTCCTTTCCGCGGACGGTCTCTTCAATGCTGACCCGGAACTCCCCGTCGCTGAATACGGTGTGCTTGACCGCACAGAGCGGTTCGCCGTATCCCATTGCAATTCGGGAACCTAGGTCTTGCGAGGCAGAACCGGCAAGGATTCGAAGGGGAGAGTCGTGCATGGGCGCTCGTTGGAGGGGGGCAAAGATAGTTCGGGGACGGATGCGGTGAACCTACCTGTAATTTTACGGCATGCAGCAGAGACGCACCACGGTTTTAGTGGCAGGGATGGGGGGGCTCCTTATCGGCCTGCTGGCGCTGCAGTTTATATGGATCAGGGCCTTGGTGGAGGCGCGCAGCACCCTGTTCGACGACCAGGCTCGAACGGCGCTGGTTGAGGTTCAATCCATATTGAGTCTCAGCACAGTGGTTTTTCCTCGCCCCCCGTCTCCAGGACTCTCGCCGGTATCGGGCCCGATGGCCGACAGCATTGCAGACGTTAGGGCAAAAGCCGCCATTGACAGGGAGTTTGCCATGGGTGTGGCGGACAGCTTGCTTCGTGCAGTGCTGTCAAATCGGAACGTTGATTTTGAGTTTAGGTCTGCACTGCTGGACCGCTACGGCCGCCCCGTTTTCTTGCGTGATGAGGACGTGGACAAGCTTGAGCGGTTTCAGGAGGAAGGGTACCGCATTTCGACGGGCGACGTTCGATCCTTGGAGGATGTCCAGTTGTACACGGTTCATTTCCCCAGGAAAAACCTCAAGTTGACGGGCAACATGTGGGTGGAGCTGACAGCCAACCTTTTGTTGATGCTGGTCTTGGTCTTCTTCACGCTGTATGCCGCAAATGGTCTGCGTAAGGCAGAGAGACTCAACAGGCTGAAGGGGGACCTCATCAACAACATGACCCACGAGCTCAAGACGCCGATTTCGACAATCGGCCTTGCCGGGGAGGCCTTGCTCGATCCGGTTATGGCGTCGGATCAGGACAACGTGCGGTATTACGTTGGCCTCATCCGGTCGGAGAACAAACGGCTTGGTCAGCTCGTGGAGAATGTATTGCGCGCGGCCATGCTTGATCAGGGAGAGCTGGAGCTCTTCAGGCAGAGGGTTAATTTCCATGACCTTCTTAAGGATGTGCTGCGAAACCATGCCATCCACATCAAGAAGCAGGGGGGGGGCACTTCGACCAAGCTGTCGGCAACCGACCCCTTGATTGATGGGGACAAGACCCATTTGATGAACGTGGTTTTCAACTTGGTTGACAACGCCATCAAGTATGGTGGGGCATCTCCGCACCTGACCGTTGAGACCTGGAATGAACCTGGAGAATTGCGCGCCGCGTTCACGGACAATGGCATCGGAATCGCTCGGGAACACCTTGGCAAGGTTTTTGACAAGCTCTATCGTGTGCCCACAGGAAACGTTCACGATGTCAAAGGCTTTGGCCTTGGTTTGAGTTATGTCCATGCTGTCATGCAGCAACATGGAGCCAGAATTGACGTTGTGAGTGCACCCGGAGAGGGCAGCACGTTCACGCTCGTTTTTCCCCAACCGAAGATTTCATGAAACAACAACTCGACATTCTGCTTTGTGAGGATGACCCGAACCTCGGCAAACTCCTTTCCGATTTTCTAACCCGAAAGGGATACAATGCGACGTGGGCACAGGACGGGGCCGAAGGCGTCCGAAACTTCCGCGTGGGGTCCTATGACTTTGTCATTCTGGACGTCATGATGCCGGTAAAGGACGGTTTTCAGGCGGCCGAGGAGATTCGAGGCCTGAACCGCCACGTGCCCATTCTCTTTCTCACCGCCAAGAGCCAGCGCGAGGACACCCTGCAGGGGTTCGAGGTCGGTGCGGATGACTACATGACCAAGCCCTTTTCGATGGATGAATTGGAGGCGCGCATCGAGGCCATACTTCGGCGCTCCGCCGCCCTTCCTGATACCGAGGATGAAGTGGGAGACATGAACATCGGCCTGTATACCTACGACTATAACCGCCAAGAGCTCCGAAATGGGCAGGAGGCGCAGAGGCTCACGACCAAGGAGAACGAATTGCTCTTCCTCCTGGTCAAAGCCAAAAACGCCCTCCTGGAGAGGGAGTATGCCCTCAACGCCATTTGGGGAGATGCGAACTATTTCAATGGGCGGAGCATGGACGTATACATAGCCAAGCTGCGCAAGCATTTAAAAGAAGATTCTCGGGTCGAAATTCTGAATGTACACGGCAAGGGTTTCAAGCTCATTGCCGACTGACTCAACCTTGGTTTTTGATGAGGTGTGGGGCCCATTTCCATTCCCTACCTTTCCTTTCCGCTTTTCCCCCGCATGATTCCGAAGGACACAGTCGACGCCATTATGCAGGCCACCATTATTGAAGAGGTGGTCGGGGAATTCGTCCAGCTCAAAAAAAGCGGGACGAGCATGCGCGGCTTGAGCCCCTTCACGAATGAGAAGACCCCGTCTTTTTATGTGGTTCCGGGCAAAGGCATCTTCAAGGATTTCAGCTCCGGAAAAGGCGGCAGCGCGATCACGTTTCTCATGGAGCATGAGAAGCTGTCTTATCCAGAAGCGCTTCGATGGCTTGCCAGCAAATACGGGATTGAAATCCAAGAGAGGGAGCTGACGGCGGAGGAGCAGGCTGAGCAGACCGAGCGCGAGAGCCTCGCCAACCTTGCCGCCTGGGCCCAAAAGTGGTTCTCGGCGCAGTTGAACGAAACAGGGGAGGGCAAGAGTGTGGGTCTGGGTTACATGCGTCAGCGTGGCTTCGGAGATGCCATGCTTTCAGATTTTGCCGTCGGATACTGTCCCGATTCCGCGTGGTCGGAGGACGGTGCACTGGCCCAGGCAGCAAAGAAGGCCGGCTATCAGGAGAAGTGGCTTTTGTCCAGCGGGCTTTGCAAGAAGCGCGAAGACGGCAAGCTTTATGACTTTTATCGGGGGCGGGTGATTTTCCCCATCCGCGATGTGACGGGCCGGTTCATCGGCTTTGGTGGGCGCACATTGAAGACCGACAAAAAGGTCCCCAAATATGTCAACAGCCCTGAAAGCCCACTTTACGACAAGTCAAGGGCGCTGTATGGCATCCACTTGGCGCGAAATGCGGTTGTCAAGTCTGACCGGGCCATTTTGGTCGAGGGCTACACGGACGTCATGGCGATGCGCCAGGCTGGAATCGAACATGTTGTGGCCAGTTCGGGCACGGCCTTGACCGTTGAGCAGGTTCGCTTGCTGCGGCGCTTCAGCAAGAACATGACCATGCTGTTCGATGGTGACCCGGCTGGACTTCGGGCTGCCATTCGCGGTGTGGATATCGTGCTTGGTGAGGGGCTGGATGTCAAGGTTGCTGTTCTGCCTGACGGAGAAGACCCCGATACGTTTGCCAAAAAATTGGGGCAGGAAAAGCTCCTGACCTGGTTGGACGAAAACAGCCAAGACTTCATCCGATTCAAGATTGATCTTCTGGACGAGGAGGCCAAAGGCGACCCAATCAAGAGGACCGAGCTCGTCAGGAGCGTGGTCAAGAGCATCGCTGAGGTGCCAGATGAGTTGAAGAGGACGGTCTATGTGCAGGAGAGCGCGCGGCGGTTGGGAATGGAGGTTGATGATTTGCTGTCTGAGCTTGGACGGCAAGCGCGATCCAGCCTTGAAAAGAAGGCCAACTCGTCCCTGCCCTCTCTGGTCCCTGAGACAGATGTCCCTTTTGGTGCCCCGAAACTTCTAGGCCGAGTGGGGCGGGGTGGCAGGGAGGTCGATTTGCTTCGTCTCCTCCTCCAATACGGTCGTCACCATGTCACCGTGGACATGCCTGAGGAGTCAGGGACAGATCAACCAGAGGAGGGAGACCCGTCTGCCGCTTCGGTGGAGGCCAGTCTTGCTGAGGTTCTTTTGATGGAACTGGATACGGCGGGGGTGGCCATCCGGCACCCGGTTGTTGACAGTGTGCTCCGGCATTTCCGTGACCAGATGCAGGAGGGACACATTCCTGGCCTCGAGGATTTTGCCGCCTCCGATAATGAGGTTGCGGAGTTGATGGCTGACCTGGCCATTTCTGAGTTCGGCTTGAGTGAGAATTGGACCAAGCGACATGGAATACGTCCGGAGACAGAGGAGCAGAATTTAAAGGAGGCGATGCGAGGGGCTCTGCTTCGTCTGATGTTAGACGAGGCCCATTTTGAAGGCGCGAGGATCACCCGACGGTTGGAAGACTGTCTCTTATACACATCTGACGCTGCCGACGATCCTACCTGTGT
>CAXHAW010000148.1:0-4990 GCA_964014525.1 uncultured bacterium | reverse complement strand
TAACGTTTAGTTAACTTTAAGGTAATGTTGAGGGTATGTCCAAACAGAGGAGCACTGCTGGTACTCCTTTTGGCTTTTGTCCATGTCTCTTGCGCAGCTCAGGATCGAAGGGTTGGCGTGGGTGCGGACGGGGTGCTTTGGGCGTCTGGCTGGTCCCATGCTCAGGTCAGCGTTTGTGTGACTGAAGAGTTGCGGGTTCAATGCGGTATTGGTGCACTGCGTCCTTCGGCTTCTTCTCTTGCCGTGTTGTTGCGACCCCGCCCTGGAGCATTTGATCGTGCGGGTCTGTTCACGCTCGGTGTGCGAGCCAATCCGGGATTCAAAACGGGCCAGCCTTTTCGGGCCATTGTTGGGATGGAGTGGGCTGCAGAGACTTATGTCAAGAACGCGATGGCAGAGTGGGGCACGTTCGGGACGATGAAATGGAGTCGCAGAGACCTTCGACTTCTGGCTGGAGCAGAATGGTTAAGTCCCTCGGGATTCGGTGTTTCCGCCCTTTTTGGCCTGGGCCATTCTGGTACAGCCGGAGAAGGGTTTGACGCTGAACTGACCCGAAGAGTTGAACAGGGACCCGATGTGACCCGGATGTTCGGTCTTGAATTGACGAAGTGGTTCTGATGCCGTTGGTGGCTCAGGCGCGTCCCAATTGACGCAGTTGGGCGGTGTGCAAGCGAATGGCTCCCATAAAGGAGGTTTCATCGCGGTATGGCAGCCCAAATTCCTTGGCAGTTTCTTTCACGATTGGCGCTAGGTCCTTGTAGTGAACGTGGCAAATGTGAGGGAAGAGGTGGTGTTCGATCTGGTGATTCAATCCACCGCTGTACCACAAGAGTGCTTTGCTGTTGACGCCAAAATTGCAGGTTGTGTTCAGTACATGGCTCATTGGGTCCACGTCCATTACAGCTCCTTTTTCTGCGGGAACAAAGTCGTGGTCTTCCATGCAATGGGCCGGTTGAAACACCAAGGCCAGGATCAACCCCCCGACAAAGTGCATCAACAGCCAGCCTGCGATAATCTGCCCTGATGCCAACCCGCTGAACATCAGAGGAAGCCCTAATACTAGGGGATAGTAAATAACCTTGGCCAATATGATGCGCGTCATCAGCTCATTGTATGACTTGCCCATGCGCTTCAAAAGCCCCAGTTTTTGGTAGCGGTTGATGGCCACGAAGTCTTTGAATGTGGCCCAGATCAAGGTCATGAGTCCATAGAAGAACCAGCAGTAGTAGTGCTGAAACCTGTGCCATGGTTTTCTCGGCTTCAGCGGAGAAAACCGGAGGAGGGGTCCCGGATTGATGTCCTCGTCCAATCCATCGATGTTGGTGAAGGTGTGGTGGAGCACATTGTGCTGGATTTGCCACATTTCACTGTTGCCTCCAACGAGTTCAAGAACACCTCCGACCCAACGGTTGATTGTTTTGCTTTCGCTGGCTGCTCCGTGGTTTCCGTCGTGCATGACCGCCATCCCAATTCCGGCCAAAGCCATTCCCATGGTGATTTGGGTTGCCCAAAACATCCATCCTGCGCCGGTCGCTCCCGTTGAAATGAGGGCCAAAGACCCAAAATAAGCACCGACCAGTATGATAGTTTTGACAACCATTCGGAGGTTGCCTTTTTTGGTGATGCCTTTTTCTTTGAAATGGGCATCTACACGCTGCCGAAGGGCCGAGGCGAAACCGGTGGTGTCGCGGCTGAATCGAACCGTGGGTAATTCAAATGGGGCTTGGGTCATATAGGACGAAGTTACATGTTCTGTTCCTTGAATTACAGCCATTTCCCCAAGAGGTTCACTGCGGGGTGTGGGTGGGTCACGGGATTTTCCTCACCCGAAGAGCACCAGGCGTGACCTCGAGGTATTCATTGTTCGCAATCCACTCGAGGTATTCTTCCAATGACATTTTCTTAGCCGGGGCGATCCGGAGCCCTTTGTCGCTTCCCGATGCACGCATGTTGGTCAGCTTTTTGCCCCTGATCAGATTGAGTTCCATGTCCTGGTCCCGTGCACATTCGCCAACGACTTGGCCTCTGTAAATTTCTTCTCCCGGGTCGATAAAAAAGATGCCTCGATCTTGGAGTCGGTCGATTTCGAAGGCCCTGGCCTGTCCCGTTTCCATGCTGACAAGTGATCCGCTCTGTCGTGTTTCTAGGTCTCCAGCGTATGGTGCGTAGCAATCAAACCGGTGGGTCATGACGGCCTCTCCTTGGGTGGCGGTTAGGATTTGATTGCGCAAGCCTATCAGTCCACGGGACGGGATTCGGAACTCCATGTGTTGGATATCCCCTTTGGCTTCCATCACCTGCAGCATTCCTTTCCGCATCATCACCAATTCAGTGGCTTTTCCAGAATTGCCTTCGGGAACATCGATGACAAGGTGCTCGAAAGGCTCATGCCGGACCTCGTCCACCTCCTTGAAAATCACCTGTGGTTTGCCAACCTGCAATTCATAGCCTTCGCGACGCATGGTTTCGATCAGGACTGAAAGGTGGAGGATTCCGCGGCCGTAAACCGTCCATTTGTCCTCGCTGTCCGTTGGCATGACCCGCAGGGCCAAGTTTTTCTGAAGCTCTTTGTCGAGACGTTCACGGATGTGTCTGCTGGTCAAGTACTCTCCATCCTTGCCTAGGAAAGGAGAGGTGTTGATGGTAAACAACAGGCTCATGGTCGGTTCGTCCACGGCAATTCGCTCCATGGTTTCCGGATGTTCTAGGTCGGAGAGGGTGTCTCCAATCTCAAAGTCTTCGATCCCCGTGATTGCGCAAAGGTCTCCGGACCGGACATGGTCTACTTTCTCTTTTCCGAGTCCGTTGAAGACAAAAAGTTCCTTGGCCCGAACCTTTCGCTGTCCACCCTCGGTGCAGAGCATGTAGTCTTGATTGGCATGCAGGTCGCCTCGGAAAAGACGACCAATGGCGATTCGTCCAGTAAAGCGACTAAAATCTAGAGATGTAATCTGTAAAAGAGGTGTTCCCTCTACATATGGGGCTTCAGGGACACTTTCAAGAATGGTGTCCATGAGAAAGGCCATGTCGTCAGTGGGGGACTCCCAATCTGGTCCCATCCAGCCCATTTTGGCTGAGCCGTAGACTGTGGCGAAATCCAGCTGTTCTTCTGTTGCCCCGAGGTTGAACATCAAATCAAACACCTGTTCCTGAACGATGTCGGGCGTGCAGTTTTCCTTGTCGACTTTGTTCACCACCACAATCGGTATCAGGCCCAGCTCAAGTGCCTTGCTCAAAACGAACCTTGTTTGCGGCATGGGGCCTTCGAAGGCGTCGACCAAGAGAAGAACGGCGTCGGCCATCTTGAGGACGCGTTCTACTTCGCCGCCGAAGTCGGCGTGACCAGGGGTGTCAATGAGGTTAATCTTGACATCCTTGTAGTTGGCCGCTACGTTCTTGGACAGGATGGTGATTCCCCGTTCTCTCTCCAAATCGTTGCTGTCGAGAATGAGATCGCCGGTCGCCTTTCTGGGATCAATGACATTGCAGTGGTGAATGATTTTGTCGACAAGGGTGGTTTTGCCGTGGTCGACGTGGGCGATGATCGCGACGTTGCGGAGTCCGCTCATGGGAGGGGGTCAATTTGACGCCGCGAAAGAACAGCGGAAACCCTTCTCGCTCATCAATTTGAGCAGGAATTCTTAAAGAAACATTGTGGGTGTCGTGTAGGAAGGAATCCGGATTTCACAGTTCTGATGTCTTTTGTGCCTTTTGGCAACCCCGATAGAATCGAGGGATTTACTTTTGCTGGATATGCCGCAATTGCGATTCACCGGTGCATGGCTCTGTCTCCTCTTGTGGGGAGGCGTGCATGCCGTGCAGTTGCAACACGCGGTGTCACATCATCTTGTGGAGAGCGGGGGGCATGACACCTGTCACCACCACTGCCACCACCATGTAGATGAAGGTGTTGCTTCGGAGCCTTTGGGTGTGCCGGAAGATCCCGGTGTCATCCCAATGGATGACTGTCCAATTTGTGATTGGACGGGAGTGCCCGCCATGCCCGATCTGATTTACTCAGAAACCGCGGTGGGCACTGAATGGCCGCCATGCTGCACCCTTGGTGAGCTTCTGTGTGGCTGGGGACCTCCTGCCATTTGGGCGGGGATCGGCTGGCGGGGCCCACCGGAATCGGGCAAAGTCTGATTCCCGTTTCCCTTTTCCCCCCGCTATGTCACCATCACAATTCGTGTGGGACAGGACCTTGGGTTATGTATGGTACAGCCTAACAAGCAGAGTTTTTGGCGCCGTGTCTTGCATCCTCATCATGTGGATGTCGGCAGGTTCAGAGTTGCTTTTCGCCCAGGCTCCCCATGCTGTCCACGGTCATGTTTTCCATGCCACAGGCCATACACCATGCAGCCATGCCTTGATTCAGGCTTGGCCATGTGGCACCGTGTTTTCTACTGACCTTGAAGGTTGGTTTGAAGCGGTTTGTCCCGAAGGGCTTGACTCCTTGACGGTGGCTGCCCACGGTTTCGCTCGGGTGAGCGTTGCGGTGATGAAAGACTCCCACCTTGACATCGCGCTGTCATCCCTTTCGGTGACCCTAGAAGATGCTGCAGTGAGCGCGCATTCGAGTGAAGACGTGTCCGAGGCGCAAGTGGTCCAAAATGCCGGAGACCTGATGACCACCCTCGATAGGGTTCCTGGCGTTCGAAGCCTCGATCTCGGTGCGGGTTTGATTCAACCGGTGCTGCGCGGATTGATGGGGTCTCGCGTGGCTGTTTTGGAGGATGGTGTGCCTCAGGTTGGAGGACGATGGGGAGCAGATCACGGTGTACTCTTGGATCCGTCCCTTTACGATGGGACGGAATGGGTGCCTGGTGGAGGTCAAGTCTGGCTCAGTCCAGAGGCCATGGGAGGCGGTGTTCGATTGAGGGCATTGGAAATGCTGGTCCATTCAGGGAGCCGGACCCAAATCGGTGCTGGTTACCGTGCTGGAGCTGTCTCTTATACACATCTCCGAGCCCACGAGACTTCACGGAAT
>CAXHAW010000147.1:0-5000 GCA_964014525.1 uncultured bacterium | reverse complement strand
TCGGGTACTGTTGAGCTCTTGCCAGCATTGGATGTGAGTGTTTCGGTATCTGTGGTGTGCAGTGAGGGAACGGCGCAAATCGGGGCAACTGCCACTGGGGGAGAGGCCCCGTTGAACTTGACAGTTGACGGACCTGAAGGCGAGGTCTCTGAGGCGGATTGGCCTTCGCTTTCACCTGGAGAATACAATTTGACCGTCACGGATTTCCGTGGATGCACGGCGGACACGTCTTGGATCGTCGACCCTGCATTGGTTTTCGAGACCAATGTCGTCGACGAGGGGTGCAATGGGCCAGGTCAAATCTCTGTCAGCACATCGGGTGGCACGGGTTCCTATACCTACAGTGTGGATCCTCCGGGCGTTCCCGAGGTCTTGGACCCCTCTGGGGCCATTTGGTCTGGGCTGTCTGCAGGCATTTATGTCGTGAGTGTATCTGACGGGGTGTGTGCCTCTGAAAGCGAGGTGTTGTTGGAGGGGTTCTCTTTGTTTGATTGGAACTTGACCTTACTCGACTTCGCATGCGCGTCATCTCCGGGTGCCGCTTCGGTGTCTGTGATCGGCGGGGCTGAGCCTCTCAGCTTTTCAGGGTCGTCAATGGATGGCGCTGTTGTCTGGGACTCACCCGATGCTTCGGGGTTGCCAGCGGGAGAATACACGTTGAATGTCATTGATGCGGCGGGTTGTGAGCGGGACACGTCGTTCGTTCTTTCGGCGCTTCCCGAGCTGACGTTCTCAGTGACCGCAATGCCAATCAGCTGCCATGGCGTCGCTGACGGACAAATACTCGCAGAAGCGGCTGGCGGTAGTGAACCCCTGATTATTGGTGCAGAGGGCCCAGAAGGGATTTTGCTGGAGCCATTTGACGGCTTAGCCAGTGGAACCTATCTCACTGGCGTCGTGGATTTTCGTGGCTGCGCTTTGGACACCTTGGTTTCATTGGTGGAGCCTGTATTGCTTTCAGTGGAGTCTGCGTCGCTTCCGGAAAGTTGTGATGGCACAGCGGACGGTGTGGCGCTGCTCGTCGCTGAAGGGGGCTCAGGTCCGTTGATGTTTCAGTGGGACGGAGGGCCGCAGGATTCTGTATGGTCAGGGCTGAGCTCAGGCTCTTATGCGTGGTCTGTAATCGACGCGCAGGGATGTGACACGTCGGGTGCGGTTTTGGTTGAATCAGGAGGCGGGTTGGATGTGATGGTGACAGTTGAGGTTGAGGCGTGTGAGGGGAACAGTGCACTGGCGGAAGTCAACTTGACTGTAACGGGCAATGTGGATTCGGCAACTGTGTTGCTGGGCGGGTTGCCGGCAGACGACTCCTCCACAACAACTGCTGCGGGCACTTGGTCTTGGACGGGACTTCCTTCGGGAACTTACGGATGGACGGCGGGCCTTGGCCCAGGGTGCGCGACAGCAGGACAGGCTGAGGTGGTACTTCCAGAGCCATTGTCTTGGGCTGGCTCCGTTGTGCAGCCTTTGTGTTCATCTGATAGCGGCATGGTAAGTCTCTTGGCAGAGGGTGGCGCAGCGCCGGTTTTGTGGTCTTGGTCCGGGGTTTCTGTCTCTGGGGACTCGCTGTCTGGTGTCGTTCCGGAGGTGGGTGCATTGCCCGAAGGCGCTTACACCTTCATTGCTTTTGATTCCCTTGGCTGCTCGCTGGTTGAAACCATTGGGGTGGCGCCAATTTCCAGTGGTTTAGACGCCGACATTTCGCTGATCCAGCCGAGCTGTGGAGGGGCCCTTGTTGGGGAGGCCACCGTGACCCCGGTGGGCGGCATTCCCCCTTACGACATTGAGGTGGAGGGGGCGGCGGACAGTCTGTTCATCCCCTTCCTTGTTCCTGGGTCGTACCCCTTTTCCCTTTTGGACTCTGTCGGTTGTATGGTGAAGGACACCTTGATCGTTGAACCAGCAAGTGCGTTTGAGCTCACTGCTGAGGTGGATTCGGCAACCTGCGCCAACACAGAGGACGGCTAGATTTTACTGGAGACAAGCAATGGAGTGGGGGAGCCCGACTTCACCTTTGTGGGGCCATTCGGCGCTTTGCCCAGCACTGATTCCATTCCTGACCTTTCCGCGGGAATCTATGAGGTCACAGCAATCGATGAGGCTGGCTGCCCGGCTGTTTTGCTCGTTTCAGTGGGAGCACCGCCACCGGTGGTCGTGTTGTTGGACAGCCTCAACCGGCCAAGTTGCACCGGAGATTTCGACGGGGCTCTTTCTGTTTCCGTGAGCGGAGGGAGTGGTGCAGGGTTTGGCGTCCAGTGGACTGCAGAAGGCGTGTTTGTTGGAGAGGGTGCAGTCCTTGACGGAGTAGGTGAAGGGGTCTATGCTGTGGAGGTGACCGATGACGCCGGGTGTGTCGGGGACATCGCGTCGATTCCGTTGGTTGCGGAAGGAGACGTGACATTGACGGTCCCGCCAGACACTGCGCTGTGTGCAGGGGCTCCGCTTACTATTGAGGCCAATGCGGAAGGAGCCACAGAGTTGTCATGGTCCCTTTCTGATGGAACGGGAGGCCTGGGCCTGACGGCCTACACAGAGGCCCTCTTCGAAGGAGAAACTCATTGGGTGTTCACGGCCTCCAGGCTGGGCTGTGTGCGTGTTGATTCTTCAGTGGTTACCGGTTGGCCCATTCCGGTTCCAGATGCCGGAACGGACGCAATCGTGCCTGAAGGGGGCTCTGCTTCATTGGGTGGTGCCGCTAACCCTGATTGGACCTATGGTTGGTCTCCTGCGCTGGATGTGGTGTCTCCGGAGCTGGCCGCGACAGCCACAGAGTCTCTTTTTTCGGCGACTGAATTCACACTCACGGCGACCTCTTTTGAAGGCTGTGCAGGCGCGGATACGGTCTGGGTGGATGTTCTGTTGGAGCTCGACATTCCTTCTGGGTTTACCCCAAACGGAGATGGCATCAACGATCGGTGGAATTTGGGGGGGCTGGATCAGTACCCCAGTGCTGAGATTACCCTTTTCAATCGGTGGGGAGACGTCTTGATGACCTTTGGTTCGACAGATGGAGCGTGGGACGGAAGGCGCAACGGGACCGCGGTTCCAGTGGGCACCTATTACTATCACATTCGGGTCGATGAGCCAGCGATGCAGGCGGAGTGGACCGGACCGATAACCTTGATGCGATGAGTCCAAAACAGCTTTCCCTACGTTCGGCTTTTGCGGTTCTCTTTTTGCTCCTCTTGGTTGTGCAAGGCTGGGCCCAACAGTTGCCCGTTACGACGTTGCCGTTGGACCACCCTTTCGACGCCCACCCTGCTGCTGCTGCGGATACGGTAATTCACGTCAGCATATGGCAGCGCAGTCCATGGACAGGGGTCGCCTCGGCACCGCGGACCACGGCACTGGCTTTGACGTCTCCCACAGGCTCCAAATCCATCGGTTGGGGGGCAAGGGTGTGGAGTGATGTGGCGGGCCCCACCCGCATGGCGGGCGCCCATGGTGGATTGGCTTACACCACGCAATGGACGAAGTCTCTTCGGCTTTCTTTTGGCCTCGGCCTTGGGTGGACCCAATTTTCAATCGATGGCAATCGGATTGAGTTCGAACAGGAGGGTGACCCCGCGCTTGGTGATACGTATCAAAGCGTCGGCGTGCCCGATGCTACAGCAGGTCTTTGGGTTTCTGGCGAGCGGTTTAGAGCGGGTTTCTCGGCCGGACAGATATTGGGCGGCAACCTGCCTGTATACGACGGCACAGGCGTAGAGTCTCGCCTTGAGTCTCACTTGCGTGGTTTGCTGGCTTATCGTTTTGGTTCTGGCATGTTGGGTTTGACGCCGATCGTTCAGTTCCAGCACCTGCGTCCAATTCCAGCTGAGGCCTCCTTGTCACTCAGGGTCGACCGGAACCAGGAGCACTGGGTGATGGCTGGATACCGAACCGCTGGCGCCGCTCATTTCGGGGCGGGCATCCGAATCAACAACCAGCTCACATTCAGTTATAATCGGAGCTGGGCTATGGGCGCTTTGGCCCGTGTTCTGGGCGGTGGACACGAGGTTGTGTTGGCATTCACCGTGCCGCGTTGATGACCCCTCAGAGCTGCCGCAGGCGGAAGGGTCCCCGCAGGTAGTTTCGGCATGAAACTGCAAAAGCCTTACGATGGCGGGATTCAAGAATTTGGAGGATTTGGTGGGGGACCTGAGTTCAGGGCTTGTGAAGCTTCGTGCCGGCGAGCTGGAACCCGAGGAGCTCACGCCGCTTGTGGATGATGCCCGGGAGTTGTGCGACCGCCTCGTTTTGTTAAGGTTCAAGGCACATGAGTTTGCTTATGAGGTGCGGAAGAAAGCACCTGAAGGAGGCGTAGACGAGGGCGCTGTGGATCGACAACCGGTGCGCCCATTTAGAATTGGAGCGGCGTATCAGACGTCCCTCATTGATGCCATCGAAGAGGTCAGTCGGGAACAGGCAGAGCAAGCCGCAGAGGCCCGCCGAAATGCGGGCACGCCAGGGCTGTTTGACGGTGTGGTAGAGCCCAGCCCCCTGATGGTGGAAGCGGCCCCCGAGGAAGACCTTGGCGAGGTTTTGGCTGCTGAGCCACAAAAAACCGTCGAACCAGAGGTGGAGCTTCCCGCCGTGACTCAGGAACTGGACACCGAGGGCATTGTGGAGTTAGAGAAAGAACCCGAGGCCATGGACCCGACTGCAGGTGATGTTGTGGAAGGCGCCATTGATTTTTCTCTCGGGCTGATTCAAGAGGCCGAGGGCCAAAATGTGGAGAGCAATGGGCCATCAGATTCCGTTCCCAGTTTGGCGGAGCACATGGAACAAAAGGCTATAGGTGATCTGAGGACGGCGTTTAGTCTGGTGGAGAAGTATGAATGCATCAAGGTGCTGTTTCAGGATGACGCGGTCTTGTTTGATCGGGTTCTCGACGCCTTGGATGGCGCGGGGGATGTTCAGTTGGCCTTGCTGTGGCTGAATCAGCACGTGCCCGATTCAGCCTCGTGGGACTGTCTCTTATACACATCTCCGAGCCCACGAGACTTCACGGACTCTCG
>CAXHAW010000146.1:0-5007 GCA_964014525.1 uncultured bacterium | reverse complement strand
GAGCTGGACGGATTCGCCGAGACAGAGGGCGTCCACCGGGGGCACCTGTGGGTCGGCGTTGGGCGCGATCGTGACCGTGACAAAGGCAGTGTCTGGTTCTAGGCATCCCGTGGTGTCTTCCGCGATGACCTCCACCTCGAACACGCCATTCAGGCCATACAGGTGAAGGGGGGCAACCTCGTCACTGAAGTTGGCGTCACCGAAGTCCCAGGTGAAGGCAGCAGGTCCCGCGGTGTTGTTTTCGAATTGTACGCTTTCCCCTTGGCAGAACTGGTCCGGCCCGTCGATTTCGATTTCGGCGTTGAGTTTTCCCAACTCGAACTTGAAGACCCCCATGTTGCAATTGGGGCTTGGGTTGTCCGGACTCCAGGCATTGTCTGTGGAAGGGAAGTCATTCATGCCGCCACATCCAGCGCAAACGGCTTGGTATACTGTTCCGTTTTGATCAAACCTTGAAGACCCGCCGTCCACGTGCTCATTGGCGAATGGGCCTCCAAAGAAGGTGGCGTAGACGAGGTCTCCGGCGTTGGGAGACAACACCGCGAGGTAGAAATCGCTTCCGTCTGTGCCGACTTGGAAGGGGCTGTCAGTGGTGGGCAGTCCGAAAGTGGTGCTGCCCGCCACATCGCCGGTTCCGCCGGTTCCATTGGTCTCCCCGCCCCAGCCGCTGATGTATACCTGTTCGCATTCGCTGACCAAAAAGGCGGTCGGACTGAGGTCAATGGTTGTGGATCCAGTTCCAATGACAGTTTGCCACTCGATGTCGCTCAGGTCCGGAAGGAAGCACGTGATGTATTGTCCGCTTCCGGGGTTGGAGTAAACGTCACCGATCACAGGCATGCCGCCTCTTGCTTGACCGAAGGCGTAGGGCCGCCCAGCGCCATCGCGTTGAACGAAGTAGACTTGGTCATAGTCGGAGAGCCCGTGGTAGGTTCCGAACTGTGCGGTTAGGTTGTTGGGCGACGCATTGAATTGTGCAATCCACCCTTCTGTATCCCCCTGTGGTGCGGGCTGTATTGAGCCGTCGGGCAGGGGGAGATTGGAAGACAGCGTTCCGCCCCCGACGAGAACTTGCAGGTTGTCCAAACCGCCAAAGCTGTTGTCTGGTGAGACTTCGATGCTGTATGCCGCATCGCTAGCGCTGCCGCCGAATGTGCGTCCACAGAGCAGGTTGGATAGGTCGGCGGAAAAACCGGCGATGAGGGCATCGTGAGCGCCAGCGTTGGCAGGGCTGCCTGGCATGGGCAGGTCTGTCGATGTGGTCGTGGTGGCGACCCACAAGCTGCCGTTTGGTCCAATGTCGATTTGTCCCCGGTAAAAATCTCCAAAATTGGCGCGCAGGCCATCGGCATTGTTGAGTCCGTCTATGCCGGAGCCCCCAAAGAATGTGGAGGCGTTCAGCGTGAAATCGCCACCGTCGAGGGTCAACAGATAGCAGTCGAGCCCATTGGGCTGGGGGTCCACACCATAGATCGTGATGTCCACTGCTGGTCCGGTGTTGAAATCGGTTTGGAATGCGCCGGCAGTGGTCGGGAAATCAGTGGAGCCTGTGGTCCCGAACAAGGCGATTTGCCCCCAAGTTTCGTTGTATGCCAGACTGTGAGGGATGTCGGCTCGGCTTCCCCCGAGGTAGGTGCTGTACAACAGGTTGGATCCGTCTGGATTGAAAACGGTGACAGCCGTGTGGCTTACGCCATCTGCAAAAACGTCCATCGTCCCTTCGATTGCGTCAGGGGTGGTCGGGTATCCGGGAGCAAAGGCAACCGTGCCCCCAACCAGGGCCCCACCAGGACCGTTACTGGCCGTGGTTCCAAAGTTGTCTCCGGTGCTTCCGGCGAACGTGGAGAAGGTGATTTCAGGGTCGATGATGAGCGGCCGTTGCTCGTCATATTCTTCGATATAGAACCGCACGTGACCGTCCGTCAAATGATAGCGACAAGCCACCTCTTCGAGGGTGCCGTCCCCACTCAGTTGAAAGGCGAATGGAGGGGTTAATTCAGCCCAGAAATCAGCGCTTCTGTCGTGGAGCGAATGGGTGAGTTGCAATTGACCTTCTGGCCCGATGGCCGGTTCGACCCCGCGGTAATGCCAGGCGATGTCCGACGGGTCTGCGCCCGGTTCCACTGTGAACTCGAAGGCGGCCCTGCCTTGGCGCGTGCCGCGCCACCGCAGCCGGATGCCAGGCCAGAGGTTGTCGGTTTGAACCATGGCGGCGGGCTGCACATGCTCTGCCCACCGTGAGGGGTCGTTAGACAAGTAGAAGTGTTGGCGGTCGGAAGCCAAGCCACTGCGGTCCCACCCGGTCGAGTCCATCGGGTTGGCGTCAACCCATTGGGCCTGCCACACAACGCCTTTGCGCGACCCCTCATGGTGATCTTGTTGAACGGAGGGCCCCGGCGCCCATTGCCAGCAGGCCCACCCTGTTTTTTCGACTTGGATTCCGCCACCAATGACGTCAGTGCGATGCTGTATGTGGTCTGCCCATTGCCCTTCATTGGGCACGAACCGCACCTGTGCAGACACGGGCCCTGCGCTCAGGAAAAGTATGATCAGCAGGGAACGCATCATCGACAGAACAAGTTCGGAAAGGGATTCGTTGCGGCCACGTTCTCATTAGTTTCCCTTCCACACCTTTTGTGGGCAAGACCAAACGGGGGAAGACGCGTTTGAAACGCCTATTTTTGCTGCCCTGACGGGTGCAACGCTCACCTGATCCACTCCCATTTGCCTACAAACTGACCATGGCCCAACAGGACGACCACCTCAAGCGCGTGATTGGACACGCCAAGGAATACGGCTTCGTGTTCCCCTCCAGTGACATCTATGATGGCCTCAGTGCTGCCTACGATTACGGGCAACTGGGGGTCGAGCTCAAGAACAACATTAAGGCCTATTGGTGGACGGCCATGGTGCGCATGCACGAGAACATTGTCGGCCTAGACGCAAGCATTTTCATGCACCCCACAACATGGAAAGCGTCGGGCCATGTCGATGCGTTCAATGACCCGTTGATCGACAACAAGGACAGCAAGAAGCGCTATCGGGCTGACGTGTTGATCGAGGACCACGTCGCCAAGATTGAGGCCAAGATTGCCAAGGACGTCGCCAAGGCGCAGAAGCGGTTTGGCGATGCCTTTGATAAGGACCAATTCTTGGCGACGAATGGAAATTGTGTTCGCCGCCATGCTGAAATTGAGGACATCAACGGCCGTTTCAAGACCGCCATGGATTCCGAAGACTTGGACGCGGTCAAGCAGCTTATCGTCGATTTGGGAATCAAGGACCCGGAAACGGGGTCTGCCAATTGGACGGATGTTCGCCAGTTCAATCTCATGTTCAAGACGGAGCTAGGCGCTGTCAGCGGCGACTCAGGGGTGATTTACCTCCGTCCGGAGACCGCCCAAGGCATCTTCGTCAACTTCCTCAACGTGCAGAAGTCGGGTCGGATGAAGTTGCCGTTCGGCATTGCGCAGATTGGAAAGGCGTTTCGCAATGAAATCATCGCCCGCCAATTCATTTTCCGGATGCGCGAATTCGAGCAGATGGAGATGCAGTTTTTCGTCCCGCCCGGCACACAAGGCAAATGGTATGAATACTGGAAGGATGCGCGGATCAAATGGCACAAGGCCCTCGGTTTGGGGGAGGACGCTTACCGTTTTCACGACCACCTCAAGTTGGCCCACTATGCGGATGCCGCATGCGACATTGAGTTCAACTTCCCTATGGGATTCAAGGAGTTGGAGGGCATACACAGCCGAACGGACTTCGATCTCGTTGCGCACGAAGAGCACAGCGGGAGAAAGTTGCGCTACTTCGACCCTGAGCGTGAGGAGAGCTATGTGCCTTATGTGATCGAGACCTCCATAGGACTCGACCGCATGTTCCTCGCCGTGCTGTCAAATGCACTTCGCATCGAGACGCTGGACGATGGGTCTGAGCGCACGGTCATGAGCATTCCGGCTGCCCTTGCGCCGGTGAAGTTGGCGGTGCTGCCCTTGATTAAGAAAGACGGCTTGCCAGAGAAGGCACGCGAAATCATGGGCATTCTCAAGCTGGATCACAGTGTTCAATACGACGAAAAGGACGCCATCGGCAGGCGGTACCGTCGCCAGGATGCCATTGGCACACCGCTGTGTATCACCATTGACCACGACACCCTCGAGGACAATGCTGTGACCTTGAGAGACCGGGACACGATGGAGCAGGTGCGCGTGCCCATTTCCGAGCTTTCTGCGCGTGTTGCTGAACGCGTCGGTTGGTCGACCCTGTTTTCTTGAATCACCCCATCATCGATTGCACATGGAGGCGGTCTTATCCAATACAATGGCTTTTCAAAACCGAACTTTTGAGGGTGTCCGCACCTTGATTCGCGTCGACTTCAACGTCCCCATGACCCAGCCGGGTGAAGATGGCAGTCGGGAGGTGACCGATGACACCCGAATTCGCGCTGCCTTGCCCACCATTCAGCACGTGCTAGACACCGGGGGAAGTGTGGTGCTGATGAGCCACCTTGGCCGTCCGAAAGGGCGCGATGCGGCCCTGTCCTTGCGCCACATCATGTCCACACTGGAGGCTCACTTGGGCCGATCGGTTGCCTTTGCTCCGGATTGCGTTGGTGATGAAGCATTGGAGGTGACCCAGTCTTTGGCCGCGGGCCAAGTGGCCTTGCTAGAGAACCTTCGCTTCCATGGAGAGGAAAAGGCGGGGGATGAGTTTTTTGCGGGTCAGCTCGCGGAAAATGGGGACTTCTACATCAATGATGCCTTTGGAACTGCGCATCGCGCCCATGCTTCTACAGCCATCATTGCCAAGTTCTTTCCCGAGGACAAGGCGTTTGGTTTTTTGATGGAGGGCGAAGTCAGGGCGTTGGAGCAGGTGCTACTAGGGGCTGAGAAGCCGGTGGCGGCTGTCATTGGCGGTGCCAAGGTGAGCTCCAAGCTTGCGGTCCTCAAAAACCTATTGGATCGCGTGGACAAACTGCTGATTGGTGGAGGCATGGCCTACACG
>CAXHAW010000145.1:0-5033 GCA_964014525.1 uncultured bacterium | reverse complement strand
AGGGAACCCCAACTCCTTACGCGCAATATAGCGCCGCGCAGAACCAAGACGGCGACGGCGGCCCGGCCTGAATTCCAATCCAACCCAAGACATGGTTGAAGCCTATCTTCGCAGTCCTGCGGGCGTGGTGGAATTGGTAGACACGCCAGATTTAGGATCTGGTGCCGCAAGGCGTGGGGGTTCGAGTCCCTTCGCCCGCACTTGCACGTTTTACGAGAGCAACAACATGGAAATCACCCAGGAAAAAATTGACGACCTCAATGGCGTCTTGACCGTCAAGGTTCACCCGGAAGATTACAAGGAGAAAGTGGATGGAATCCTCGAAGAGTATCGGAAGCAGGTGAAAATGCCCGGCTTTCGTCCGGGAAAGGTGCCCATTCAACTCGTTCGAAAGCAATACGGAAAGGCCGTGCTCGCCGACGAACTCAACAAGTTGCTGGGCGAGAAAATGGACGGATACATCCGCGAGGAGAAACTGCGCTTGCTGGGCCAGCCCATTCCCACCGAGGAGAATGACAGCGACGGAAACTGGGAGAAACCCAGCATTTTCACCTTCAGATACGACATCGGATTGAGCCCCAAGGTGGACATCAAATTTGGATGGTTTACCAAATTCGTCAACCACAAAGTTCGCATTGATGACACCCTCATTCAGGAGCAAATCGGGGACTTACGTCGGCGGTATGGTAAGATGTCCGAACGGACAGAAATCGGCGAGTCCTGTTTGGTTGTAGGAGAATTTGTCGAATTGGCCGGCGAGGAAGAAAAGGCGGGAGGCATCTCCCATGAGGGAACCATCAGTATGGATTCTGTCAAGCACGCGAAGACCGCAAAATCTCTGATGGGACTCGGTCAAGGTGCACAAGCCGTCGTCAAACCGGAGCACGTCAGTCGCGATGCTGAAGACCTCGCCCGGATGCTAGACATCGACGCCAAGGACGCCGCGGAATTCAAGAGCCCGCTCAGATTCACGGTCAAGGAAGTCCGGCATATAGAACCGGCCGAGTTGGGAGAAGAGCTCTACGACAAACTCTTTGGAGAGGATGTCGTCAAGGACGAGGAGGCATTTAGGGCCAAGGTCGAGGAAGACTTACAGCGCATTTTTGACCGCGACGGAGACCGCGTCTTCCGCCGCAAATTTGTCGAAGAGGTGGTGGACAAACTCAATCCGTCTCTTCCGGAAGAATTTCTCAAGCGGTGGATTCAGATCGCCAACGAGAAGCCCATCACGGCCGATGAGATTGAATCTGAATTCACTGAGTATGCCAAGGGCATTAGATGGCAAATCATTCAGAACCACATCATTGACGAGCACGAAATCAATGTGGAGGGAGAGGAAATCAAGGAAGAGGCCGGAAACTCAATCAAAGCCCAGTACTCTCAATATGGAATTCCTCTAGAGGCTGAGCAATTGGAGCCCATGGTCGCTCAGATGCTCACCGAACAGAAAGAGGTGCGCCGTGTGGCAGAGTTGATCTATGAGCGAAAGGCCATCGACAAGCTCCGGGAACTGGCCAAAATCAAAGAGAAAGAGGTTTCCCACGACGAGTGGATGGAAATCGTCCGATCACTCTAAACTTTCGGCTCGGCGCTGTGCCCGACCAGACCTAACTTTCCATTCTCATGATGAGCACCCGTAAGGAATTCCTGAAGTACGCCGTCAAGGACCGCGGCTTCACCAGTCACCACGTTGAAGACTACATCTCCGCCGTTCACGGTGCGGATAACATGACACGCACCGTGATCGAAGAAAGGCAGATGCCGTTCCGTGAGGTGGATGTCTTCTCCCGTCTCATGGCCGACCGAATCATCTTCCTCGGCACCGGGGTAGACGACTACATCGCCAACATCATTCAGGCACAGATGCTCTTTCTCGAGAGCACGGACCCGACAAAGGACATCCAGATATACATCAACTCTCCGGGGGGTAGTGTCTATGCCGGGCTCGGCATTTATGACACGATGCAGTACATCCGTCCCGACGTGGCAACCATCTGCACGGGAATGGCAGCCTCGATGGGTGCCGTTCTCCTCTGTGCTGGGGCCGCTGGCAAGCGAACAGGATTGAAGCACAGTCGGACCATGATCCACCAGCCACTTGGCGGGGCTCGCGGCCAGGCCAGCGACATCGAAATCACCGCCCGTGAGATCATGAAACTCAAGGAAGAGCTTTACAAAATCATCGCACACCACAGTGGCCAGGATTACGAGAAAGTCTATGAAGACAGTGACCGGGACTATTGGATGATTGCCGACGAGGCCAAGGCTTACGGTATGATTGACGAAGTGCTCGAGCGAAAGCAAGATTGATTCCCCCATGGCGGACCGCGAGATCAACTGCTCGTTCTGCGGGCGCAAGAAGTCAGAAGTCGACATCCTCATTGCGGGGGTGACCGGACACATATGCGACCACTGTATCGAGCAGGCGAGCGCCATCGTGAAGGAGGAGAGAACCCAAGGAGAAGAGACCGGATTTGACCCGGGTGTCCAACTCGAGCGACCAGCAGACATAAAGCGCTTCCTCGATGATTATGTCATCGGCCAAGAACGTGCGAAGCGAACGCTGAGCGTTGCCGTGTACAACCACTACAAACGGCTCGCTCACCCTGCTGGAGAAGGAGAGGTTGAAATTGAAAAGTCCAACATCGTCCTCGTGGGGGAAACCGGAACGGGGAAAACCCTGTTGGCCCGGAGCATCGCGCGACTGCTCAAGGTGCCATTCTGCATCGCAGATGCCACCATTCTGACCGAGGCAGGCTATGTGGGAGAAGATGTCGAAAGTGTCCTCTCGCGTTTGCTTCAATCCGCTGATTATGACGTTTCCAAAGCGCAGCGGGGCATTGTGTTCATCGATGAGATTGACAAGATTGCCCGGAAGAGTGACAACCCATCCATCACCAGAGATGTCAGTGGCGAAGGCGTGCAACAAGCGCTGTTGAAACTTCTCGAAGGCGCCGAAGTCAACGTACCACCGCAGGGCGGTCGGAAGCATCCTGAGCAGAAACTCATCACGCTCGATACCCGAAACATCCTCTTCATCTGTGGGGGAGCGTTCAACGGCATCGACCAACACATCGAACGCCGGATTGCCACATCGAGCATCGGATTCAATACTGGAGCAGACAATATGCCTGAGAACCTGCTCTCCGCCATTGCTCCAACGGACCTGCGCACCTTCGGGCTTATTCCAGAGCTCATCGGTCGCTTTCCGGTCCTGACCAATCTGGATCCGCTAGACCCCCATGCCCTGCGCAGAATTCTGACCGAACCCAAGAATGCGCTCATCAAGCAATACGAGCGGCTGTTCGAATTGGATGGCATTGCGTTGAAGTTCGACGCCGAGGCATTGGACTTCATCGTAGAGAAAGCCGTGGATTGCAAACTTGGGGCACGTGGTCTGCGCAGCATCTGCGAGGCCGTCCTCAGCGAAGCGATGTTTGAATTGCCGGGCAAAGAAGACGCCCAGGAGCTTCGGGTCACGGTCGAATATGCCCGTCAGCACTTCGACGAGAGTGACAAGGGACAATTGAAGGTCGCTTCCTGAGCCAATGGCCAGGGCAAAAGGCAAAACAACTTCCACGAAGGGGGTCAAAGAGACCCCCTTGATGACCCAATACAACAAAGTCAAGTCGCAACATCCGGATGCCCTCCTGTTGTTTCGCGTCGGAGACTTTTACGAGACATTTGGGCGGGATGCCGTCACGGCGTCCAAAGTGCTGAACATCGTTCTGACAGCGCGAAAAAACGGGGCCGCCTCGGAGGTTGAATTGGCAGGATTTCCGCACCACGCCCTCGAAAATTATCTACCCAAGCTGGTCCGTGCTGGTCACCGCGTGGCGGTCTGCGATCAGTTGGAGGACCCGAAGACCGCCAAAACCATTGTCAAGCGAGGGGTCACAGAAATGGTCACGCCCGGCGTGGCCCTCAACGACCAGGTCCTCGACGCCAGAGAGAACAATTGGCTCGCTGCAGTGCATGTTTCGGAGGAAGGCCGAGGAAAGGCCAAGCGCGAAAGGGCCGGAGTGGCCTTCCTCGACGTCTCCACAGGCGAATTTCTGGCTGCGGAAGGGGCCCCTTTCGACATCGCTCCGCTGCTTCGAACCTTTCGGCCCAAGGAAACACTCCACCTGCGCCATGGAGAGCCTGAATCTCTCGACCTAAAGGGATATCGATTCCCCCTCGACGACTGGGTATGGCAAACTGATTTTGCTCGTGAGACATTAGGACGGCACTTCGGTACGAAAGGGTTGAAGGGGTTTGGACTGGAAGGACAACCCCTCGCGATCATCGCCGCAGGCGCCGCCCTTCACTATGTGGGCACAACGAAACACGACCGTCTGGGTCACATCGCATCGCTCGGCCGCGTGGAGTGGGGCAGCAACTTGGCCATGGACGGATTCACCATCCGCAACCTCGAATTGTTGGCCCCGACTCACCCTGAAGGCACAGCACTCGTAGATATTTTGGATCGGTCCGCTACCCCTATGGGGGCGCGCATGTTGCGTCGCTGGATTGCGCACCCCCTGTGCGACGACGCCAAGGTGACACAGCGTCATGAGGCAGTTGCTGCATTTTTGGAGCAGCCCGCAATGCGCCACGATCTGATCGCCGAACTCAATCGCATTGGCGACTTGGAACGCCTGCTGGCCAAGGCGGCGGCAGTTCGGATTTCTCCAGCTGAGCTGGACCGATTGCGTCGGGCACTCACCGCTGTAGAAGCACTCCGCCTCATGGTGGACAGCTCGGATGATCCGGTTATCGGCCGATGGGCAGGACGACTTGATCCTTCAGACGACATGTTGGCTCAGCTGCGAATGGAGCTCGCAGAAGACCCCCCCGGGGTTCTGGGCAAGGGGACAACCATCGCTTCGGGTGTCGTTCAAGAATTAGATGAACTCCGTGACCTCCGAGACAATGGCAAGGCCAAGTTAGAAGGCATTCGAAACCGCGAAGCAGAAGCCACGGGCATCACTTCTCTCAAGATTGCCTTCAACAACGTCTTCGGCTACTACCTCGAGGTTCGGCATGCCCAC
>CAXHAW010000144.1:0-5043 GCA_964014525.1 uncultured bacterium | reverse complement strand
AGAGTGGATCGTCGTACCCGGTGGACGCGGGGGGCTGGGAAACGATCATTTTAAGTCCCCGACAAACCAGACGCCGCGCTATGCTCAGCCAGGTGAGGATGGGATTGAGCTTTGGCGAATTCTTGAGTTAAAGTTGCTGGCGGACGTTGGTTTGGTGGGGTTCCCCAATGCTGGAAAGTCCACTTTGCTCAGCGTAGTGAGTGCCGCCAAGCCGGAGATTGCCGATTACCCATTCACCACGCTGCGTCCCAATCTCGGCATGGTGGCCTACCGCGGAAACCGGAGTTTTGTGATGGCTGATATTCCAGGCATTATTGAGGGTGCACACGAAGGCAAGGGGCTCGGCTTGCGATTCTTGCGTCACATCGAGCGGAATTCGGTGCTCTTGTTCATTGTCCCTGCGGATGCCGACGACATTCCCGCCGCCTACAAGGTCTTGCTGAGCGAGATAGAACAGTACAATCCCGAGTTGCTCGGAAAGGACAGGGTGCTGTCCATATCCAAATGTGACCTGTTGGATTCGGAGTTGCGTGAGGAGGTGAGCGCGACCATGGGAGATTTGCGACACCATTATTTCAGTGCCGTTACCGGAGAAGGGGTCGATGCCTTGAAGGACAGGCTCTGGAGCGCCATCGAGACGGGTTCGGAGTGAATCCGCCCTCAGCGGTACCTTCGCGTGGCACCATCAACCTCATGGGACAACGACTCGCGCTTGAAACTGGTGATGACCTCCGCAAGGTGGCGCTTCACGATTATCGATTGGCTTGCATTAGCCGAGAAGCTTCCCTTTTGGGCCGAAAGGAGGTTCTGACGGGCAAAGCCAAGTTTGGCATTTTCGGCGACGGCAAAGAGGTGGCCCAGTTGGCGTTGGCCCGACAATTTCAGCCCGGCGATTTCCGCAGTGGATACTATCGTGACCAGACCTTGATGATGGCCGCAGGCTTGCTGTCCGTCCAAGAGTATTTCGCTCAGATGTATGCCGATACGGATGCCGCCAGAGAGCCCATGACGTCTGGAAGGCAGATGAACGGTCATTTTGGCTCCCCGACAGTGGGGCCAGATGGACATTTCCTGAACCACACCAAGCAGCCAAACAGCTCGATTGACTTGTCGCCGACGGCGAGTCAGATGCCAAGGCTTCTAGGCTTGGCACATGCAAGTCGCCATTATCGTGCCCTTGGCAAGTCCATGAAAAAGGCGGGCTTCAAGACCAAAGGCTTCACACAAGGGGGCAATGAGGTTGCCTTTGGCACCATTGGCGATGCCTCCACCAGTGAGGGCATGTTTTGGGAAACCATGAACGCGGCTGCCGTCCTCGGTGTGCCGTTGTGCATGAGTGTATGGGACGACGGATATGGCATTTCCGTTCCCAAGAAATTTCAGACGGCCAAGGAGAGCATTTCTCAGGCTTTGGCCGGGATGGCCTACGGTGCGGAATCGGGGGGCGCGGCCGACGGAGGTGTGTCGCTCGCTGAGGGAGAGGCGGAACTTCCTGGAGGGGGCATCGTGATTTTCAAAGTGAGGGCTTGGGATTATCCCGCTTTGTTGTTGACCTATGAGCGTGCGGTTCGAATTTGTCGGGCCCGACATGTTCCTGTGTTGGTTCATGTGGAGGAGTGCACTCAACCGCAGGGCCACAGCACGAGTGGGTCTCATGAACGCTACAAGACCCCGGAGCGTTTGGCATGGGCGGAAGAATTCGATTGCGTTAAGCAGCTTGGTCGGTTTCTCGTCATGGAGGGGGCGGCGACTGAAGCGGAATTGGAGGCCATTCGAAGTGAGGCCCAAAAAGCGGTCAGGGAGGAGCAGAAAGCAGCGTGGAGTGCGGTCAGGCAGTCTCTGGGTGGAGAGCGGGACACGGCGGTGGAGTTGTTGAATGGGGTGCCCGGTTGCGCAGCCGCTGCGGACGCGTTGTCCAAGGTCATGGATCCCATTCGTCGGGATGTCCACTCCGCGGTGAGGAGGGCGCTCCACGAAACGGCAGGAAGCCCTTCTGACGAACGAACGGCTTTGAAGCGGTGGCTTGGGGTTCAGCAAGCCCGTTGTGCTGAATTGTTTGGCGGCAAACTGCATGCTGCAGGCGACCATGATGCGACAGCAGTGGTTGAGGTGTCAGCCCAATATGAGTCAGATGAGCTGGTCGATGGCCGGTTGGTGTTGCGTGACAACTTCAAGGCGCTTTTCAAGCGGCACCCGAACCTGCTCACCTTTGGAGAGGACACCGGCAAAATTGGCGGTGTGAACCAGGTCATGGAGGGGATGCAAGCGGCATTTGGAGAGCACCGCGTGGCAGACACCGGAATTCGAGAGTGCACCATCATTGGTCAAGGGATTGGGTTGGCCATGCGAGGGCTGCGGCCGATTGCGGAAATCCAGTATTTGGACTACTTGTATTATGCCTTGCAAATCCTGAGGGATGATTTGGCCACGGTTCACTACCGCAGTGCAGGAACCCAGAGGGCCCCTTTGATTGTCCGGACGCGGGGTCATCGCTTGGAGGGCATTTGGCACGCGGGAAGTCCAATGGGGGCCATCATTCACAGCATTCGCGGAATGCACGTGTGCGTGCCACGCAACATGACCGAGGCGGCGGGGATGTACAACACGCTCATGGCCGCAGGAGAGCCGGCCCTTGTGGTGGAGTGTTTGAATGGATACAGAACCAAGGAAAAGCGGCCATCCAATTTGGGAGAGTTCCGTGTTCCGCTCGGGGTTTCGGAGGTCATCCGCAAGGGGGGGGACATCACGGTCGTGTCGTATGGCAGCACCTTGAACCTCTGTTCTATTGCGGCTGATCGGTTGGCAGAAATGGACATTGAGGTAGAATTGATTGACGTCCGAACCTTGCTTCCGTTTGACACCAAAAAGGAGATTGCAGCCAGTGTGTCAAAGACCCACCGTGTCCTTTTTGTCGATGAAGATGTTCCCGGCGGCGCTTCGGCCTACATGCTCGATCAGACATTGTCCCACAGCGACCTTTGGATTCACCTCGATGCGTCGCCCCAGACGCTTTCTGCTGCGCCGCACCTTCCTGCATATGGAACCGATGGAGATTATTTCTCGAAGCCATCTGTGGAGGACATCGTCGAACGCGTTCACGCGATGGTGGCGGAGGACGATCCGTCGGCTTACCCAGATTTGGTCTGACGTGGAGACCATTGAATTTCAACTTCGAACCGAGATCATTGACCTTTTGCAATTGCTCAAGGCCACGGGGCTCTGCGCCACGGGTGGCGAAGCCAAGTGGGCGGTGGATGAGGAGAGGGTGCGGGTCAACGGAGAGGTTGAATTGCGCAAGCGCCGAAAACTCCGCTTGGGAGATGTGGTGGAGCTCGATGGTCAATTTCGAGTGGACATTCTGTCGGCATAAGCGACGTGATTTCGTTGCATATTGCCGCGCTCTCCGAACCTGTAGCGGAGAACAACCCAAGATTCGCGATTCCATGTATCGATTGACCGCACGCCTGCTGGGCCTTCTCATCCTTTTGTTTTCTGTTTTGTCCCATGTGGATGCCCAAATGGTCATCCGGGGTCAGGTCATCGATGGGGAAACGGGAGATCCTGTTTTTGCGGCAGGTGTTCTCGTGGAGGGCACCACCACGGGAACCAGCACGGATTTTGATGGTCGATTTAGACTGGATGTTCCCGCTCTTCCGGTGCGACTGAACGTGAGCTTCATTGGTTATGCCACCTTGACCCTGAACGTGAAGGGTACCTCGGATGAGGTTCGTGCTGTCTTGCAGCCGGATGCGGTTCTCATGGAGGAGGCCGAGGTCGTGGGGTCGAGAATTGACGAGCGTCAGAAGCAGGGGCCTTTGACCGTTGAAAGCATGGATGTTCTAGCGATCAAGGAGGCACCGAGCGGAAACTTCTATGAAGGCCTTGGCAACTTAAAAGGGGTTGATTTGACCAGCGCGTCGCTCGGGTTCAAAATCATCAATACCCGTGGCTTTAACAGCACCTCTCCAGTTCGCTCATTGCAGCTGATTGATGGTGTAGATAACCAGAGTCCGGGGTTGAACTTTTCATTGGGCAACTTCCTCGGTGCGCCCGAGCTGGACGTGATGAAGGTGGACATTGTGGCGGGTGCGAGCAGTGCATTTTATGGGCCAGGTGCCTTCAATGGGGTGGTGTCGATGGAGACCAAGTCGCCTTTCCGATTTCCGGGGGTGAGCGTCAGCGCCAAAGTGGGTGAGCGGAACTTGACCGAAACCGGATTCCGGTATGCGGACTACATCACAAACAAGGAGGACAATCCCGTGTTGGGGTTCAAGGTCAACGCGTTCCGCTTCAGTGCAGATGACTGGGTGGCCGACAACTACAACCCTGTTGACGGTGCAGAAGATGGGGTGGACAATGTGGGGCGTTATGATGCCGTCAATATATATGGCGACGAATACCGCCCTGTTTTCGATTACACAGGTGACAACAGCAACAATGGCCGGGGATTAGGAAGCTTTTACAGGACAGGATATCGCGAGATTGATTTGGTGGATTATGGCACCAAAAACCTGAAGGTGTCGACGGCATTGCACCTTCGGCTTCAACCTGACAAGACCTACGAGTCGGCTGAATTGGTGTATGGCTTTAACAGCGGGTTCGGTACGACAGTATACCAAGGGGACAACCGCTTTTCCCTTCGGGACATAGAGTTCTACCAGCACAAGATTGAGCTCTCTAAGCCCGGTAAGTGGTTCGTTCGGGCCTATCGTACAAGCGAGGATGCTGGCAACAGCTATGACCCTTATGCGACTGCCCTGCGACTCCAAGAGGAGAGCAGAAGCGACTACAGTTATTCGAAGGTGTACTACCGGTATTGGGTCGACAGCATTATTCCAGTGATTGATGGCAGCTACCCCGGGCTTGAACAGGTTGGGGTCGATCCAAACTATGGCTTTCCAATTTTTGCCTACCCAGAAGGCGCTGTTGAGGGTTGGTACTCCGACTACGCCGATTCCTTGTCCTTGTGGCATGGACAAGTGGAGAATTGGACCAACAATGGGACTGCGGGGTTGCCTGACGTTGCGCAAGATCCATTCGGTT
>CAXHAW010000143.1:0-5060 GCA_964014525.1 uncultured bacterium | reverse complement strand
GTCCTTCACGTATTCGGCCGTTCTAATCATTTGGGCCAACAAAACGTCAGGCGTCCTTTTGAGGATATTGGCCCGCATTCGGCGAATCAGCCTCCGTTCGGTAAACAGAAGAACTTGAAAAGGCCGACGGGACAAAGGCGCCCAGACCATTCTGGTCAGCGCTCGAAGCCAGTGAAGCCGATACACGGTGATGTGGTCACAGCGGTCCCGAATGGATGCCATGTCTTCATCGCTGACCTTTCCGAAGCTCAAACAATGGAGGTCCACCTCGAAATGGCGGCAGAGTATGGCCAGTTGATGGTGAATTCTAAGCCGATCACCCTTGTTGAGTGGCAGAGGAAACCGAGGCGCAACAACAGCCAGTTTTGGTCTGCTCGGCTCAGGTTTGGACATGGCCCTTGTAGAATTCAATCAACTCCTTTCCTATGTTTTTTCGGTCGAATCGATCAATGGCCACCTGCCTTGAATTCTGACTCAATGTCTCAAGGCTGTTTGGATTTCCGATGGTGTTGCTGATTAGATCGCACAACTTTTCCGGTTCTCCATAAATGATGCAGTCCCTGTTTTCGAGGTCCAGGCCTGCCACGCCCATTTTCGTTGTGGCCACCGGAATGCCCTTTGCCAGGGCTTCCACAATCTTGACGCGAATCCCTGCACCTCGGAGCAGGGGAACCACGAGCATGTCATATTGAGAGGCGAAGGCATCCGCATCTGGAACTTCACCGTGATTCACAATGCCCTCTACCTCAGCGTGCAGGTCAGGGGGGAGGCTCTTTCCCGCAAGGTGGAATTCAGTCCCAGGATGGCGTTTGACCAGTTCGGGCCAGACAGCATCCACAAACCAGGCGACTCCTTCTCTGTTGGGCCCCCAATCCATGGCGCCCAGATGAAAGAGTCGGACCGGCCCGTCTTTGCGGTTGAGGTTTGAATTGAATTTTGTTCGTCCTGTGGACGTGTCGATTCCGAAGCCAGCCACATGAATCGGACCGGAATACCCCCAATCTCGGTATCCCAAGGCTTCATTTTCGCTGATGGAGACAAGGACATCGACATTTTGAAGGACATCCTTCTCATACCGCTCTAAACTTTTAGAGAGGTGGCGGAGTGCGAGACGATGAATCGGATTTTGGCTCGCTTTCCAACGCTGCTCCCAGATCTGATACTCGTGGTTGTGACTCCGAAGCGAGATCAATGCGTTGGGTGCATGTCTTCGAATGGTCTCGATATACGGTGTGGTGTACAAGCTCTCTAGGTGCACCACATCATACCGCGTTCGGGACAAGGTCCGTTTGACCACCATCGCATAATGATGGGCATAGAATCTGGAGATATTATAGGAGTCGCCATTCATCAAAGCGACATATGCATCCCGGATGTCGAGTTGGGTTTCAATCCGGACCGCCTCCAAGTCGGTTGATTCTAAATAAGAGGGATTGAGCGCGTCCATGAGAATGGGGTGCTTTCGGGTGGCAGCGGTCAAGACCTTGACATCGACACCGTTTTCCAAAAAACCTGATGTCATGGCATCCATGGCCAGGCAACCTCCGTCTATGGAGGGCCTTGGTGGCTTGTGGCACAGTTGCAGGATGCGCATTGGACTGATCAATTTACCGTTTGGACCACAGGCGAGAAAATGGAGTCCATACCCGTTCCCTTGAGGCCCTGATGTTGAGCAATATTGCTGCTGGAATCATCAGGATTGTGCCGAGCCACATGCCAAAAGCAGGGGAAAAGGAACCGCTTCTTACCATGCGCTCGCCCACAATTGTAACAATATAATACAGGACAAAAAGGAGGATAGCCAACACTGTGGGAAGGCCCAGTCCCCCTTTTCTAATAATGGCCCCAAGTGGAGCACCGATGAGAAACAGGAGAATGCAAGCGAAGGCGAGAAACAGTTTGCGGTGCCATTCAATTGCATGACGATCCGAAAGTGTGCGCTTGGCGTTTCGTTCATCGATTTGGTTTCGCGCAGTCTGGGCGGTGTTTCGGAGCATGTCCCGGGCAGCATCGAAAACCCTTCGTTCGCCTGAGGGTCCAAGTCGGTTGAGCCAGACCGCGTGCACTGCTCCAGTGTCCTGAGGGAAGACATGGCTCGCATCCAATGTTCTTTTGTTGAGGTTGCGCTGACCGAAATCACGCATGGCTTGCGCAGCTTGTGCGCGCTGCCCTTCGATGGAATCGACAGCGGCAGAAAGCTGTCCGAGGCTCATCATTTCATAGGCGCGCTTGAAGAGGGCCTCATCGGCTTTGGCAAAGTCCAAACTGCTCAGGTCAATTCTCAGTCTCTGCCGGTCAAAGGCGGTCACGAGATGCGGAAAGTTCCGCTCCCTTTGCCTGATACCGGGCTCCATGCGTTCCTCATGGCTGGTGCCTGCCTGAAGATCGAAGTTGAGAAACCGTCCCGTTCTGGACGTGCGCATGGTTCCTTCTCGGGCGCGGATGACCAGGCCAGCTCCGTCGCGGCCTCCGCCGTGCTGGTGAATGAGTATGTCTTCCAGTTTCCCGGTTTCCTTGTCCACCTTGGACGCACGGATGGCGTGCCCATCTATGCCGTTGTAGAAGACACCGTTTTCTAAGTTGAGTGTTGGCTTTTTGCGCGTCACGCTGTACAACAGGGTCCTGAATTTGAGGTTGGCGACGGGCCAGGCATAGTTGGCGAACAACAGGGCCCCTCCGGCCACGATAACCACGGTGAAGAGAAGAGGCCGAATGATTCGCCCCAAGCGCATGCCAGAGGATTTGAGGGCTGTCAACTCCTCGTGTTCAGCCAGACTTCCGAGGGTCATGATGCTGCTCATCAGGATGGCCAATGGCAGAGCAAGATTGACCAGTCTGGCCGAAGCATAGAAAAGCAACTCGAGGACCACAAAGATGCTCAGCCCCTTGCCCATCATCTCGTCAGCATAGAGCCAGAGAAACTGCATGTCGAGAAAGAACAGGGCCACCAAAAACGTAATCACGAATGGACCGATGAAGGACCGAAGGAGCAATCGTGTGGTGCGCTTCAAGGCTGAGTTTTCTCTGTTTGGCCCACCGAACGGGGGACCATGCAAGTTTGCCTACTTTTCGGGCTCGAACCGTCTTGCAATGAACAAGAATTCCCACATCGGAGGCATGATTTATGCCCGAACCCTTCCTTTTTTCTTCGGAGCCATGTTCTTTTATGGATGTGGGGCTTCAGCGCCTGATTTGGGTGAAGATGGACAGTCAGGCGAATCCATTGAATCCACGATGGGCGAGCCAGATGCCCAAGGTTTTGTTTGGAAAACCGAACAATTCGCGGACTTAAAGTTGGTTCGATACCAGGTCCCAGGATGGAACCAATTGAGCGCGGAACAGCAGAAGCTGGCGTATTGCCTGACCCAAGCGGGGCTGAGCGGCCGAGACATCATGTACGACCAGAACAACCGCTTCAACCTGCGCGTGCGTCACATGATAGACGAGGCCCACCTTCATTTTTCTGGAGACCGAAGCACCAAGGGATGGCAGCGTTTTCACACATTCGCAAAGCTGGTTTGGTTTTCCAACGGTATCCACCACCACTATTCCAACGCCAAGATTGCACCGGACTGCAGCCGCACCTTCTTTGAACATGTCTTGACAGAGAGTGGCATGGAAATCGAGGCGGATCTCGCAGAGGCTTTGGATGCCTTGTATGATCCTGCTCGAGAAAGCAAAAAAGTCGAGTTGGACGCCACCAAAGGCCTTGTCGAAGCCAGCGCAGTCAATTTTTATGGGCCAAATGTGACCACGGAAGAGGCACAGGCTTATTTCGATTCATACGAGGTAAACCGAAGCAAGCCAGTCGAAAAAGGGTTGAACAGCCGCCTTGTCAAGGCAGAGGACGGCTCTGTTGTGGAGGAAGTGTACAAGGTGGGTGGCTTGTACGGTCCTGCACTCGAGCAGGTATGTTATTGGCTTGAGCAGGCACAGCAGTACGCCGAGAATGAAAAGCAGTCAGCCGCCTTGCGCCACCTCGTGGACTATTACCGGACTGGAGACCTCGAGAAGTGGAGCCTCTACAACATCAATTGGGTCAAGGACACCGAGGGAGACATCGACTACATCAATGGATTCGTGGAAGTGTACAACGACCCATTGGGCTACACGGGAAGCTATGAGACTGTGGTGCAGATTAAGGACTTTGAGGCTTCTGAGCGCATGGCGGTGATGATGGACAATGCCCAGTGGTTTGAGGATCACATGCCGTTCATGGACGAGCACCGAAAGGAGGAGGTCGTGGGAATCACATACAACGTGGTCAACGTGGTTGGAGAAGCGGGTGACGCGTCTCCAAGCACGCCGATTGGCGTCAACCTTCCAAACGCCAATTGGATTCGGACAATGCATGGATCAAAGAGCGTCAGCCTTGGGAACATCATTGATGCATACGACAATGCTGGTGGGGGTGGCCTCACAGATGAATTTGCTTTTGATGATGTCGAGAAGAGCAGGTCCAAGTCGCATGGGAACCTGGCAGGCAAGATCCACACTGCTTTCCATGAGGTGATTGGACATGCCAGTGGTCAACTTGAACCAGGGGTTGCGGAGCCAGCCAGCACCATCAAGGAATACGCCAGTACGCTCGAAGAAGGTCGAGCAGACCTGGTTGCGCTTTATTTCATGATGGATGAGAAGCTCATCGAACTTGGGCTCATCAAGAATCTCGAGACTGGACGATGCGAATACGACAGCTATATCCGAAATGGCATGCTCATGCAGTTGCGCCGTTTGGGCATTGGTGATAACATCGAAGAGGCCCACATGCGGAATCGGGCTTGGGTCAGTCACTGGGTGGTTGAACAGGCTGCCAAAGACAACTGCATTCGTGAGATCAACCGGGATGGCAAGACCTATTTTAATATCGAAGACTACGATCGTGTTCGCGAACTGTTTGGGGAGTTGCTCCGCGAGGTGCAGCGCATCAAATCACAGGGAGACTATGATGCGGCCAAGGCTTTGGTAGAAGGCTATGGTGTGAAGGTGGACCCTGCGATTCACAGGCAAGTGCTGAGCCGTTCCGAAGCCCTTGGCATCGCTCCCTATGGCGGGTTCAT
>CAXHAW010000142.1:0-5090 GCA_964014525.1 uncultured bacterium | reverse complement strand
ACTTGGGACCCCGCGGGCAGCACGGAAGCCATGCCCAATGCGAGGAGCACGAAGCGAATCACAGGGCGTCTTTGGGGTCGAGGTGCTCAGAGCGGTCCTCTCCTCGGAATGAGACTTTGATGATGGCGGTTTCTCTCAGCAGGTCGACATCGCCAATTTCAAGACGTTGAACTTGCTCTCCAATCCGCTGGGCAATGTCTGCTTTGAGCTCGTCACGGCGACCATCCTGAAGCAGCTCTATTCGGTCGTACACCACGCGCTTTGTGACAAGGTGCTCAACGAACAGCACCCGTTCCAAAACAAAAGCCAAGACCCAGAGGATGGCGTTGCCCAGCCCCACAGCCAACAAGTCCATCGCCAATGGGGAAAGGGCATTCATGACCGCCATGGCAATAACCAGAAAGAGATAGGTCATTTCCCGTATCGGCACCGGGTTGGTGCGGTAACGGATGATGCCGAAAATGGCGAACAGCCCCAGTGCAAAAGCAAGGTCCAATTCTACCCCACTCAGCATGCGGCACAACAAGAACACGGAAGCGGACACCATCATGAAGGTGAACACATAGTCACGGCGCTTGGCTTTGGACTGGTAGATGAGCCGTACGATGATCCAACAGGACATCAGGCTGGCGGCGAAATGCAGTGCGATTTCGGTCATAATAGATTTAGGCTTGCAGGTCCTCGGCCCAAGACTTTGCGTCTTGTAACCTTCGGTGGGTCGCAAGGTACGTGCGAGCCGCAATGTCTGGGTCGCATTCCAGTCGCGACATCGCATACTTGCTGATTCTCGTTTTTCTCGCGACTACCCCCTGTCTTTTGTCTTGGTTTCTGAGCCACCGTTGCGCCGGTCCATATCGGTCCGGCTTGGGCTGCTTGATTTCAATGATGGCCAACCCTTTGAGCAAGGCGGTGGGCGCTGAACCGACCAGTGCGCATTCCAGATTCCGGTCCAAGGTCATCCGCTCTCCCCTGTCAAAATTCACCAGCGTCATGCGCTTAAACGAGCCGTAAAGTCGAGGCTCTAAATCCACACTGGTCGACATGCTTCGTTTGAGGAACGCTTGTTCTTCTGCGGTCCACGCTTCGCGAAACCTCCCTGCTCGGTTCACTCTGTCCTTGATGGTCTTGCCGCCCGCAAACCGACGCTTGACCTCCAAGAAGGTCATGTCATTGCTGTCGTATCGGCGCTCTCGGACCTTCATTCTGCGCGCCTTTCCCCTGAGGTGGTCCTTCAGGAACTTTTCTCCAGGGAGCTCATAATAAAGGTTCTCGTATTGGGTTTCGCCTTGGCCATTGACCTCCAACAGCCGTGAGCTTCCAGCCACAGCTGCCACCAATTCGGGCAACCACGATTCTGGTATGACATACTTAGCATCGAAGCGTTTCATGAGCTTCACGCCGTCCATGTCGTCAAGGCCAGTTCGCGATAACGCGGCACTGGCCGAGCGTATTTTCTCAGTCAAGGTGTTCATCCTTCAGGCGCTGCGAAGGTACAACCTCCCTCCTGTTGCCTGTGGTTGCTTCGGCTCATTTTAGACGGGTCGAGTCTACTTAGCATCGTTCTATCACGGCACCCACAGAGCGGGGGGTTGTACAGCAGATTCAAGCACGGCTGTTTCGTGCGTGATGCTGGCTCAGTGCGAAGTCCCGAAGCGCCTCACCTTGGTCCTTCTGCACATAGGGGAATCGTCGCGCTCCAGCCGCAGTGTGAAAGACAACATGACCAATCGATCTGCGCTCAAGAAACACGTGACGTTCCCATTCTACACCTTGGATCTGGGCCATTCTCAACAATGTCCTCTGGCGCCAGAACCATCCTTTTTCAAGTACAATGGTGTCTCGAAACACAGTCATTCGGAGCGATGCAAATCGCCTCGCTGTGGTCGCTGCGGTGACCCAAAGCCAAAGTGCAGTGGCAAGCGCCGCTGTCAATGGATTCAATGACAGCCAGAACAGCCCGGCAGGCAGGGCCGAAAACGCCCACAATAACCAACGAAGACGCCGCACGGGAAGCAGCTCCATGACGGCGCCTTGGCCCATGTCCCCATACAGCGCGTTCTCTAAAATGGTGCGATGTGATGGCTCCATGGCTGGCAGGAAAACGCGGACACCGCCTTGGGTGCCGCTCTGCGCCTGCGCCTGCCGCACTTCAAGTGTCTCGAAACCGAGTTTCCTTCGAATCCAATTGCTTCGCCACACGGTCAGGTGGATGCGTGCAAAGGGCATCTGAAAGGTGTTTCTTCTCACCAACCCCATCTCTGCGTGCAAGCCATCAGGTCCGATGGAGCTTCGCAGGTTGTAGTAACGCATGAAGGCAGTGGCGACAGACACAACAACGCCGGACATCAAAAACAACAGCATGGCCGGAAGGATGAGCAACACCATCGCTGCGCCAATCAAAGGGGCCATGAATGCAGGCATGCCGTCGAGCCATGACGTCAGCGCCTCTGGTCGGTTGCCGATTACGTAAGACAGCAGCGCTAAGCTGGCGAACGCATTGCGAAGGTGATTTTGAGAAAGGCCAACCTTGACCAGCTCGGGGATCGACAGAGAGACGAGTTGCGAATGGGCGGGCTCTAGAGCTTGGGATAAAGGGGCGCTTTGCGTCCGGTTGGCCTCAGGGCTGGTCTCTAGCACATCCTCATCGGAAGCCGAAGACTGACTCCTCAGAATCTCTTGCAACGCCTTTCCCGCAACTCTGCTGATTGCCACCAATTTAATCTCGCTCCCACTAGAACCCGCGGTGTCGACCCTAAGGCCTGTTAGGCCAAACAGCTGTTGGATTGGGCCTTGAAAGAGCTGGATGGTCTGTATCCTTTCAAAAGGAACCTGCAACCGTTCCCTTTGCAAAATCCCTTTCTCTACAATCAACACCCGCCCCTCGACACTGTACTTAAAACGCCAGTAATACAACAGCGCATACGTTCCAGTCAGTGTCAACGATGCGGCTGAAGCCAAAATGGCATTCTGCCAAAAGTTGTCGCCTATGGAGATGGACACCCCAATGAGCATTGGCCATGCCTGTTGCCCCAATTTCCATAAGAATTGGGCCGAGAGAATCAGGACGCCGAGGGGGTGTTGTCGCTTGGGTTCAAGGAAGTCCATTATCCTATTCCTGTCCTGGAGTCCAAGACATTACGCAACACTTGGGCATCGGCTTCTTGGATCCCTGCAATTCGAAGATTGCCACTGCCGCCAGCCGTAAAGAGCTTCAAGTGTTTGAGCCCGAATGCACGCGCAATGACCCCTTGTGTCAATTCGATGTGCTGCACTTGCTTGTACGGAATCGTCGTAGTGGACCGAGAAAACCAACCCGATCGGTAGGTGATGTCCCGCTCCCTCACAACGTAACCGCGCCTTGGAAATCCCAACCACTCCTCCACCAACCAAAATCCGCCAAGCAAAACCTGAACAAAGAAGGGGATTCGCCAGTAGCGATCACCAAAATCCGCAGAAACCTCCGCGTTTGGAAACAGTGCAGTGAGCAGCACGGGTGATAAAATGCACAATGCCAGAACCAACTGCACCACCGACCACTGTATGATGCGCAAGGTCCTGTAGTCCTCAGAAACGCCTGTGAATTCCAGCTCGCTCAAGGGAGGAACCAAGGAAAGGTCGATTTCAGGATTGGCGGGGATGTCCATTTGGTCCCGTTTTATTGGCCTGAAATTCTCTTTTCTACTGACCCGTCTGAGTATTGAATGATCATCAACACACCGGGTTGGGGCTCTGTTTCGCGCCCCAGGATGTCCGTCACGCGAATGGCGGTTCTGTCCCCCGAAGGACTCAACTCTCCAACTGACATGGGTTCGCTACAAGACTGAGCAAAGAACTGCCACGCTTCAAGAGAGGCGTCGATGTCTTGGTTTCCCCATGCCCCTGGCCAGCTGTGTCCGCCGCCTTGAACAGTGTATAGCCACACTTGCGGGCAAGCACCAGCCGTACCCCACTTCTGGTAGTCCACTGTGGACTCGTCCCCTGGTGCTGCGTCAGGAAAGTTTCCTGTTTCGAGGAGGCTGACTCCAAAAAGATTGACAAAGAATGCCATGGCGTCGGGTGTGCTCGGGTAGGCACCCCAGCCGTCAACGTTTTCCATGTCCCCGTCGTAGAGGCTCACATTGTCTTGGGTGCCATGGACCTCCAAAATGGGCACCATGTATTCGGGGCTGCAATCGGATTGAATGTCCGACATCAGGATTCCAGCGATTGGCGCGACGGCCCTGAATTCAGAGGAAGACTCGCAGGCGAGCATGTAGCAGAAATCAGCGCCATTGGAAAATCCTGTCGCAAATACCCGATCCCCATCGAGTCCGTATGTCTCGATCAACTCCTGTCGCAAATTGGAGGTAAAGCCGAGGTCATCTACGGTTTCATTTTGGTGAAATGCATACCCCACATTCCAAAACTGGTCTCCTCCGTTGTCTTCTGATCCTTCAGGATAGCAAACCGCAAAGCCATATTCATCGGCCAAGGCGTTGAATTGGGTGTATTGAATTATACCCTGGGCGTCACCTGTGTAACCGTGAAACACAAAGACAAGCGGACAATTTTCTGGCGCACTGGAGGGGTGGTAATAGTAATATTCCCGCAGTTCCTTACCGTCGGGCATTGTGCTGTACAAGATGGCCGTGACATCCGCTGATTGCTGGTTGTTTTCTGCCACATCGTCAGCGACACCGTTGACGGAAACGACCTCTACCGAGACTGCGTAGTTTCCGCTCGCTTCGAAAGGCAAAATGTTGGTCAGGGAGAACGTGTGCTGGTCAGCCATTCCGAGTGCCACAGCGTCTACTGTGGTTTCGCCTGATTCTGAGCCAAAGGTCCACGCTAGCGTGTACGAGAAGATGCTGTCGAGCCCCAAGTTGACAACATTTCCCGTTAGGTCTTCGGTTGTAGGGGCTTGAATAAGCGGCTCGAGATCCAACCCCGTCAGGGCGAGGTCAAGGCCACCAGGCTCTATGATGGAGACATCATCAACGCCCCACCCGAAGAGCCAGCCTCCTTGGTCATTGTATCGAAAGCCAATGTGAACAGCGGCTTCTCCTATTAACGCGTCCAGGTTGATGACTTCGAAATCCCATGCGCCATCT
>CAXHAW010000141.1:0-5141 GCA_964014525.1 uncultured bacterium | reverse complement strand
TAGGATCGTCGGCAGCGTCAGATGTGTATAAGAGACAGACACCTCGGGGTTGTACGGGTTTCCAAAATTGAGACAGTTGGTGATTGCACTCGGGGTGCCGCCCACGCACGCAATGTTTCGAGCGGCCTCCGCCACAGCAATGGCACACCCCTTTCTCGGGTCCGCCTCCACATAGCGCCCATTGCAATCCACGCTCAACACGAGTCCCTTTTTGGACCCCTTGACGCGCACCACGGCAGCATCTCCAGGCCGGTTGGTGGAGCGGTTCACCGTGCCCACCATGCTGTCGTATTGCTCATAGACCCAGCGCTTGGAAGCCAAGTTGGGACGAGAAACAAGGGCCTTGGCAGTCGCCACATAATCGGACGGCTCAGGAATGCTGTTGATGTCGAACGCTTCGATGTCCTTCAGATAAGCTGGCTCACTGTACTCGCGCTCGTAAACCGGTGCGCCACCTCCGAGAATGAGACTGTCCGCAGGAACTTCACCAATGAGCTCCTCTCCATCAAAGTAGCGGAGGGTGTTCCCTTCGGTCACAACACCGATTTCCACAGCGTGGAGATCCCACTTGTCGAAGATGGCCTCAATCTCTGCCTCACGGCCTTTTTTCACGACTACCAGCATGCGTTCCTGGCTTTCACTGAGGAGAATTTCAAACGGCTCCATGTCTGCCTGGCGCGTGGGCACCAAGTCAAGGCGAATGTCCATACCGACACCACCGCCACCACTCATCTCCGAAGTAGAACAAGTGATGCCCGCAGCCCCCATGTCCTGCATGCCCACCACGGCGTCACCGCCAGCCAACTCCAACGACGCTTCCAAAAGAAGCTTCTCTTGGAACGGATCACCCACCTGCACCGCAGGCAAATCTTGAGCACTGTCTTCAGTGATGTCCTTGGACGCGAATGAAGCGCCTTGGATGCCATCCTTTCCAGTGGCAGACCCGACGATATACACGGGGTTGCCCGGGCCGCCCGCCTTGGCGCTGATGATGCGCTTACTGTCCAGCAAGCCGACGCTCATCGCATTGACGAGCGGATTGACCTGGTACACTGGATCGAAATACACCTCGCCGCCCACAATCGGCACACCGAAGCTGTTGCCATAGTCGCCGATGCCGCGAACGACACCATCGAGCAACCACTTGGTCTTCGGGTTCTCGAGATCGCCGAATCGCAACGAATTGAGCTGGGCAATGGGGCGCGCGCCCATGGTGAAGATGTCGCGGTTGATGCCGCCAACGCCGGTTGCCGCTCCTTGGTATGGCTCCAATGCACTCGGGTGGTTGTGGCTTTCAATCTTAAACGCGCAGCCGATCCCATCGCCGATATCGACGATACCAGCATTTTCCTCACCGGCTTTGACCAACAAATGGGGCCCATCCTTCGGGAGGGTCTTTAGCCATTTGATCGAGTTCTTGTAGCTGCAATGCTCAGACCACATGACCGAGTAGATGCACATCTCGGTGAAATTGGGTGTGCGGCCGAGAATCTCGGCAATCTGGTCAAATTCCTCGGGACGCAGACCCATCTCTTGGGCTTGCTCGAGGGTGGCGGGGGCAGTGGATGCGCGTTGGGCCATGTTGCGAACGGGTCAGTACAAATCGTCTTACGAATGTACATCCACCCCCTCACCTGACCCTGACCATAGTCACGGCTCAAACGGAGCTTTTTAACCAACGCCGACGATGAACGTCGACCGTCTCTCCCCCGGCCTTTGACCACTGGCAAAAGGATGCCCAAGCAAAATCCTGAAATCCTGCCATGGCTGGTCACGCAAGCGCATTTTGCAGGCTTCACGAATGGATTTCAGAAACAGCGTCTCATGCCTTATTCCTTGGTGGCTCGACGCGCATCACCGAGTGAAACCTTATTGTCAACCAATTTACCCCCCGACTTAATCTGGACCGTTGTACCAAATCGAGACTTAAATAGTTCCTCAACCTGCCCCACAGAACTGCTGGCCTTGAGCGTCATCTCATTCGCATTCGAGTCCACCGAGTCAGATGTTTTCTTGTTCAATCCGGCCAAGGTCAAATCACCTTCCGCAATCTTCTTTCCCTTGTAAAAGACCAACTCAAGACCAAACGCCGCTTCAAATTCCTTCGAAATGGTTTTCAATTTCTTCTGTGGCGCTACACTAAAACCCTCACGGTCAAAATTGTCCGCAATTCGATTCACTAGATTCTTGAGCATACTTCTGTAGGAGTTAAACAGCCGTTTAAACTAAAAAGCAAACTGAAGAATTCCACTTTCTTGTACCAGCCTTTTTTCAGGGATGTCGTGGTTAATTCTGTGCGCGCCACAGAATCACGTAATCCTCTCAGGCAGAAGATGTCTACACAAACCAAAACACCAAAAGTTGTTCACGAGCACAGATTTTTCGTGATTCGATGTCAGCCTTCAGTATTTTTGAATTCACTTCAACTACACAACAATGGCAGACATCAAAGCATCCGGAAATACGAAGGTTAAGACCATCAAGGCTCAATTCAAAGCAGAGTACGGAGCTACCCTAAGGGTATACAAGGGCATGGGCAAAAAATTTGCCGATGACGGAGAAACCCTAGCCAGCGCGCGCCACAACAACGAGCGACCTGACGGAGACGGTGCTGTTGATTTGCACGGAAACATGCTCGTCAAGACTGTCGAAGAAAGATTTATGAAAGAGATTGGCGTAAAGGTGCAGGTCGCATCCGCTGATGACAGTGCCCTAGCGGACAACAACGCAAAGCTTAGCAGCCTCGCCTGAACTACATCAGATCCAAACAAGGAAACCCCGAATAACTATGGTTGTTCGGGGTTTCTTCGTTTAGATGGACTCTATGTGTCTTGTTCTAGGCACAACTCGCGTTTTCAGACATACCCTCAGTCGAGAAGCGGCGAACAAGACAAAATCGGCTGAAACCACCATCGCATTACAAATAGAAACTACTGCTTTTGAGACAACGGCTTGGTCTTGGCCGACACTGCAATCCGTCGGTAGCAAACTGTGCCATTAGGACTGCTGTTGAGGTGATCCATTTCAAAGACACCCACAAAACGATAGAGCGTCATGCCCATTGGAGATATCACCCGCGCGAATGTGACTCGGTTCATGGTCCGCTGAGAACATTGGAGGAAATGATCCCGGCGCAATTCTGGATCTAGACTTAGGCATTTTTCCACAATGGTTCGACCGTCAGCACTCAATTCGTTGTGCCAAGCCTTATTCGGATAGAGCTTAGGAAACCAAAGTCCGGTAGACGAATCCATCGGATTGGTTGCCCAAGCTTTTTGGTAACCTTCGTAACGGTGTCCAAATGCATTGCACGCATCTGCTATCAGTCTAAATGCCGCCTGATTCTTCAAACTAACCTCTCCCGCGGCGCGCCATTTGTCGACCGAATATTTAAACTCCGGATCCCAAGGCTCCCAATCTCCGGATTGAATTTTTATCTCTCGTTTGGATCGAATCAAAAACACAATATCCTCGATTCGGTTGTGAAGCGCATTCAAACTCCCCCCACCCTCAGCATCACGACCAGGCCAAACTTCCAAAACGTTGTGACCTGTAACCTCGACAATCTCCTCTTTCCGGATGGCGTCCAACTCCACCTTTTCTCGGTGAGCATCTTCCATAACCTCGATGTGAATGCCCACCTGAGGGAAATAGGCATCGGTGAGGGCATATCCCCCGGACTCCCGATGCACATACTGTTGAGTTAGCATTTCCACATCATCTAAACCTAGACGATGCCAAATCCGCGAAATCACATATGCCTCCTGACTCTTCCTTGTGAATTTTCTGAACTGCCGAAACAACACCTCTCTTTTGGTCAACCGCTGCGGCAACTTTCTTCGTTTTTCAGAATTCTGTTTCTGCGCAGCGATGGACGACGGCACATGTTGCTCTAAAAAGCCATAGAGATCACCATAATCTTTTGCAGATGTCCACCGCCTGTTCACGTTGATCACCCTCCCAGACTCCACCCTACTCAACCATTTGTATTTTCTGTGCATGCGGCTGATACGGTGCTGCTCACAATTTGCTGATATCAACACAAATTCATGACCCTCTTTCCAGAATGCAAACCGCCCCTGCATGGGTAACTCAACCGATAATGGCGTGATCCTGCTCTCGAATGGACAACACCCGGACACGGACCCCTCTTTTCGAGTCATACCCCCCGTAGTTCAAACGAAGCAGCATAGACCATTCGAACTTCCAACCGTTCAAATATTCAGACGTCCCGTATGTTGTGCTTTCGAGGGCCGACGTGACCGCGTCCTTAATCATAGACTTGGTAAGTCTTGTGTAATCATGCTTCTTGACGCACTTAATCCGGACATAAAAATCATCTGATCCTTTTCCCCCAGGATCAGAGTAATAGTCTTTCTCTTTCCACCAATTGATGTCCACGTGAGCTTTCGCCTCGATTACCCTTTTTTTCCCTCTGGGTTTTGATGGTTTCGGAGTTGTGGCCTTGGCCTGCATCTCGCTCGCAAGCATTAAGGCTTTGACCTCTCGCAAAGCCGCCTTTTCCGACTCGTCCTGAAGGCGCCCAACTTTGGCCTCAGACTTTTTTAATCTGGTCTTCAGCTCTTTGATCTCGGCAACGTATTTCGCGAGTTTAGCCTCGAGAGCTTGGATTCGATCAGTACCTGAATTTGACGCGGATCTCTTTTGCTTGGCTTTTGGAGCTGTCTTCGCTTTGGTTACAGTCTTCCTCTTCTGTTTAGCACTGGTCGCCTTCGATGCGCCCGGGGCCTGAGCTTTCCCCTTACCAAACGTTACTTTTTCATAGATGTCGTAGTAATCCTTTGCATTGGTCCAACGTCCCGCCTTCGATATACCGATTACACGACCTGCCTTCACACTTTGGACGTATTCGTATTTCTCGTGACGCGGCCCTACCCTCACAGTGCTGCCATCATCAGCCTTCAGAATAAAGGCCTTACCATCATATTTAAAAGCGTATTTCATCAGCGGCGCAAATTGCGAATTTTCTCCCTGTACTCTTGGATGTCCTCTCGGCAACCTTTGATTTTGTTACGGAGATCAGCAACCTTCTCTTTGTTTCGAAGGCGCTTGGAATCAATCCGGTCGATATCGCGGTCGCGCGTGCTGCGGTACCTGTCCTTCCTTCCTCTATCCTTGGT
>CAXHAW010000140.1:0-5155 GCA_964014525.1 uncultured bacterium | reverse complement strand
AGAGACAGTGGCTGCCCCGTGGACTCCGATGGAGACGGATATGCTGACTACCGCGATTCAGAGCCGCATTCTCGTCACACCCGTGTGGACGGTCGAGGTGTGGTGATCAACCCGTTGGCACTAATGACCACCGATTGGGACACCGTCCGGGGCCAAGTCGCTTCCGACTTGACAGACTGGAGTGGATATACACTTCGCATTCCCACGCCAGAGGCGGGATGGACGCAAGCCGAGCAACACTCCCTGATGGCCTTTGCGAATCTCCAAGAAACGTCCAGTGCCATGGAGGTTCAAATCGGACATGACCCTCTAGAAGCTGGGCTTGCTGCGGACGCTCTAATAGAACAAGGGATGGCGCCAGAAATCATCGAGCCAACATCGGAAACCAGTGAAGTGGCTGTCGCAGCCGCCTCACCCTCCGAGGCCGGAGTTGAGCACCATCGTGTTCAACTTGGCGCCTTCCAGGCTCCCGCAGATGAAGAACTCGACAACCTTTTTGCAGGAATTGACGTGATCCAATTCCGCGGCGAGGATGGTTTGACCCGGGTGGTCAGCCGTGCATTTGCCAACCGTTCCGAGGCGATCGAGCACAAATTGGAAATGCAAAGCCGCGGATTCATCGGCGCATTCCTCACTTCATACGTAAGTGGTGACCCCACCGAGGGCATTGGTGTGCCTGAGACTGCGCAGTCAAATGCCGCGCAGTTTGATTCGGACAAGGTCAGCTTCCGCATTCAGCTTGGCGCCCTCAAAGACCAGGTCTCCACCGAAGCACTCAATGCCTTCCTCGCGTTGGGTCAGGTTGAGCACCGGGCGGCGCCAGGTTGGCATCGGTACTTCCAAGGCGCTTATCCCTCTGCGGAGGAGGCGCGTTTGGCCCTGCCAGAAATGCACACTGCCGGATTCCCCGATGCCTTTGTGGTGGGTGAAGTGGCCGGCAGGATCGTCCCTGTGGCGGAGGCCCTCATCCTGTTGCAGGACTAAGAAACATCCGCCTTTCAGTCCTCTGAATCGGGAGATGAGCATACCGCAGCCGACAACGCTGTGGCCACGCGCATTCCATCCATGGCAGCGGACAGGATTCCGCCTGCATAACCAGCGCCCTCGCCACACGGATACAGCCCTTCGGCACCGGGCATCATGCAACTCTGGGGATCGCGCACCATCCGAACTGGACTGGACGTGCGGCTTTCCGGGGCCACCACAATGGCTTCTGGGTGCAAGTACCCCGGCATTTTCTTTTCGAAGTTCAAAATCCCGGCGATCAGTCGGTCCACGATGAAGCCGGGCAAGATTTCCGTCAAATCAACGGACTTCAAGCCCGCCAGATAACTGCAGTTCGGCAGGTCCTTGGACCTTCTGCGCTTCACAAAGTCGGTGAGCCTTTGGGCCGGTGCCGCTTGGCCACCTCCTCCGGCACGGTGACACGTCTGTTCGACCTCCCGCTGAAAGGCCACGCCACCCAATGGACCATGGTGTCCCGACGCATCGAGATCCGCCTCTTCCACCGTCGTGACGATTCCACTGTTGGCCCATGGGTTGTTGCGCTTGGAAGGACTCCAACCATTGGTCACAATCTCACCATCGGCCGTTGCGCACGGTGCAATAACACCCCCTGGACACATGCAGAATGAGAACACGCCTCCGCCTTCTACTTGGGTCACTAAGGAATAGGCAGCCGGTGGCAAACTCAATGGTTCCGCCTCCTGATGTTCAGACAGCCGATACTGTCTGCGGTCGACCCAAGCCTGCGGATGCTCTATGCGCACCCCCATTGCAAATGGCTTTCGCTCAATGCGCAGGCCCTCCGTTTCCATCCATTGAAACACATCCCGCGCGCCATGCCCTGTGGCCAGGACGACACCCTCAGCCAACACCTTGCCCACCCCCGTTTGGACCCCCTGAATACGACCAGATGCATCGCGCACCAGACCGTCTACGCGAACGCCAAATCTGACCTCGCCTCCACATGACTCAATGCGATGCCGCATCGCCTCGATGATAGCAGGCAGTTTGTTGGTGCCGATGTGCGGGTGGGTGTCCACGAGAATGTCCGGGTCGGCACCGTGCTCCACAAATAACCCCAATGCCCTGTGCCAGTCTCCCCGTTTTTTGGCCCGAGTGTATAGCTTCCCGTCCGAGTAGGTGCCCGCTCCCCCCTCGCCAAAACAATAGTTTGATTCCGGGTCCACCTGTCCCTGCCTAACCAAGGCCACCAAATCCCTTCGTCGCTCGCGAACAGCCTTCCCCCGCTCGATGACAATGGGCTTGACGCCCAATTCAATCAACCGAAGGGCACAAAACAGCCCCGCAGGACCGCCGCCCACCACGACCACCTGAGGAGCGCCGTGGACAGACTTCCATTCACCTTTGCTGACCGGGACCTCCGTCAAATCGAGGGCAACCTTCAATTCCACACTGGCCGGTTGTCGGCGCGCATCCAAACTCCGGCGCAGCACCACCCAAGTTCTGAATCCATCCACCTGACGATGCAGCGCGCGCTCGATTGCCTCGTCGTCCCTCGCCAAATCTGGAGGAAGTCGGAGGGTGACCTCCCTGCGAGAAGGTCCCTTCTCCTTGGCTGCCGGACGTTTGTTCATTTCCAGCGGCAAATTACACCCTGCTCCATGCAAGGACACCCTTGGCCGGGAGTAGATTTGACCCATGTCGAACTCCGACATCCCCACCCTGAGCATCGAGGACCGCGGCCTTGATGCAGATCGCATGATCCAGCTGCTTGATCAACTCTTGTTGCCACGGCTCATTGAAGAGAAGATGCTCAGTCTCCTCAGACAGGGACGGATCAGCAAGTGGTTCAGCGGAATGGGACAAGAGGCCATTTCCGTTGGTTGTGCGGCCGCTTTGGATGAAGATGAGTTTATCCTGCCCATGCACCGCAATCTTGGGGTTTTCACCACCCGAGGAATCGAGCTCACCGAGCTGTTCGCCCAATTCCAAGGCAAGGCTGAAGGCTTCACGCAAGGGCACGACAGAAGCTTTCACTTCGGAAGCATGCCCCATCACATTGTTGGCATGATCAGCCACCTTGGACCCCAACTGGGCATTGCCGATGGAATTGCACTCGCATCCCTGCTGCGGAATTCGGGGAAGGCCACACTGGTCTTTACCGGAGACGGAGCCACCAGCGAAGGAGACTTTCACGAGGCGCTCAATGTGGCCACTGTTTGGCAGTTGCCCGTTCTCTTCTGCATCGAGAGCAACCACTGGGGGCTCTCGACCCCGAGCAGCCAGCAGTTTCGCTGTGCCCATTTTACGGACAAGGCCCCGGGATATGGGATTCCAGAGGAGGATGCAATCCGCATCAATGGAAATGACATTCTGGCCGTCTATGACACCGTCTCCAAAGCTGCGGTCTCGGTTCGGGAACGGCCGCGCCCAATCCTGCTTGAGTTCGAGACCTTCCGTCGCCGCGGACACGAGGAGGCCAGCGGGACCAAATACTACCCTGAGGGCCTCATTGAAGCTTGGGAGAAGAACGATCCGGTTGACCGATATGCTGAATTCCTTCTCCAAAAAGGCATCCTCGATGAGGACCGACTCGAAGGGCTCAAAAAAGACCACAAGGACAACATCGCACAGTCTCTAAAAGCAGCAGAGGCGATGCCTGTGGTAGAACCCAACCAAGAAGCCGAATTTGACCGGCTCTTTCGCCAAGAGACTGTGGTGCTCAGGTCACCTGGATCGGACTCCCGTGACATGCGATTCATCGATGCGGTATCCGATGGACTGGGACAGGCCATGGAACGCCACCCGAATTTGGTTCTCATGGGCCAAGACATTGGCGACTATGGGGGCGTATTTAAAGTCACAGACGGATTTGTCGACCGATTTGGGCGGGACCGTGTCCGCAACACCCCCTTGTGCGAAAGTGCCATCCTTGGAACCGCTCTGGGTCTGTCCATCGCTGGGTCCAAGGCCATGGTCGAAATGCAGTTCGCTGATTTCGTAACGTGCGGATTCAATCAAATCGTCAACAACCTAGCCAAGCTCCATTGGCGATGGGGACAGAATGCCGATGTGGTCGTTCGAATGCCCACTGGCGCAGGCGTCGCTGCAGGGCCATTTCACAGTCAATCCAATGAAGCTTGGTTCTTCCATGTTCCGGGACTGATGATCGCTTACCCCGCCTTTCCAGAGGACGCCAAAGGGCTTCTCGCCCGGGCCATTGATTCGCCCAACCCCGTTCTTTTCTTCGAACACAAAGCGCTGTACCGCAGCCTAACAGCCAACGTTCCAACGAACGACTACAGCCTAGAATTCGGAAAGTCTCGCCTCATCGGAGACGCCGGAGATGCCCTCATCGTCACTTATGGCATGGGGGTCCACTGGGCGCTCGAAGAGGCCGGCAGACAGCGAGAAAAAGACGGAACAGAGGTCGGCGTGCTCGATCTGAGGACCCTTGCCCCACTGGACTGGGATGGGGTGTTCGCAGCGTCGAGAAAAGCAGGCCGTATCTTGGTGCTGCACGAGGACAACCTCACCGGTGGTATAGGCGCAGAACTGGCTGCTCGAGTCCAATCGGCATGCTTCGAACAACTGGACGCACCTGTATCGAGGGTGGCCTCCATCGACACCCCCATACCATTTGCCCCAACGTTGGAAGCGGCCTATCTGGGAAATGCTCAATTGAGCGAAGCGATGGACACACTTCTGGGGTACTGAACCCACTTTTCAACACATCGCCCACAACCGGTGAAGGGCAAAGATTCGCTTCTACCTTCATTGCATGCGGGATGGTCTCGAAATGCAAAGGGCGGTGCGTGTATTGCTGGTGGATGTGATGGAACAATGTGCTCGACACATTGAGTCATGCCCTCACGGCCGCGTTCGCCTCGAGACCATCGCCAAATCAGCGCACGATTGCCTGGTCCAATTCGAAATCCGAAGCCAATCCGCCACTGAGGGGGGGCTCTCCCAGAGGGGGCTTTACAATAAAATTCAGGATCGCGTTTTAGACTGGCTGCTCCAGATGCAAGACATCCGCATGGACACTGCTGCCGCACCCTCGGCAACGGCCCACTCAGAGTGGACGGGGGCCCCTGTGTCGGATCAACCGACCCTTCTCACCTGACGGAACGAGATCAAGTATCGCTATCAACGGCGGCGTATCACCTGCTGAGGATTGCGAATGGCT
>CAXHAW010000139.1:0-5174 GCA_964014525.1 uncultured bacterium | reverse complement strand
GGCGAGAGCACAACCGACTTCAACGTTCGGCCCGTCAAATCCAAGATGTGCATGACCCCTCCCGATGGCACAGCGTATGCAAGGCTTGAGATGCCCTCAACCGGATTGGGGGAAAGTGCCCCGAGCTCTATTGTAGGCGGGCCTTCCACTGACAAAACACATTCCCCAGACTCCAGACCCGCACAAAAAAGCACCGTGTGACACACCACCGGAACACCCTGTTCGGTGGCCTTGAAACAATACTCCAATGCAGTGGCACCCGCCACACCATTGGGGTAGTAATCCGAAATAAGCCATTCTTCAGTACCAAAAGCATTGACCCCTGTGGTGTCCCCCGGTTCAAGGGGCAATGCAAGCGACAGCGCACTCGCCCCCGTGCCGTAGGGGTAACATGTGCCTCCCCAACAAAACCGTTCATAGGCACCCTCCGCATTCAATTCGTAAGGCAGGTTAAATGGGTCGACCAGCTGAATCAGGTTTCGTTCGACGTACAACGTCATCGCGTTTTCGGTCGCATTGGTCACGGTCCATTCCGCCACCATGACGCTGTCCAAGTTGTCGCTCTCCACCACAGACACGGGACCCAAAAGGGTGGGACCCTGCGCTGTCACAGAAATGGAAATGATGACACCGAGGGCCAAAGCCCCCAGACGGGACACAACCTTGATTCGCTTCTTCATGCGACAAAATTAACCAAGCCGCCACCGCGATTCATGCACCCACAAAATGGGCTTAAACGTCGCCAAAGTGAATAAATTGTACTCCTGTGTATCTTAGCCCTCCTACGTAAGTAAACCGACAACCCAAATCAAGCTCAATGAAGCACCTCTACACCGCGCTCTTGGCGCTCTTCATCAGCTTCTCCGCCGCAGCCCAACTGCCTGACGGAAGCATTGCACCCGACTTTACTGCTGCCGACATCAACGGCGTAGAGCACAACCTCTACGACCTCCTAGACCAAGGCAAAAAAGTCATCATCGACTTCTCCGCTACTTGGTGTGGCCCTTGCTGGAACTACCACAACACAGGCGCGCTTGAGGACGTTTGGGAAACATACGGCCCCGACGGGACCGACGAAGCTTACGTGTTCTTCATCGAAGGTGACGACGCCACAACCCAAGCCGATTTGGAAGGGACGGGAACGTCCACCACGGGAAATTGGATTGACGGAACGGGATATCCGATCATCGACAATGGAGGCAACATTTTCGACGATTACGCTGCTACATATTACCCCACCATCTACACGATCTGCCCAAACCGCATGCTCGTTGAAAGTGGTCAGCTGACTGCGACCGACCACGCGTCCATCCTGTTTGCCAACGACTGCGCCGCAGCCACACAAGCAAACGATGCCGCCGTTCTCGGTTATACAGGAGAGACCATCTCTTGCAGCGGAAGCCCTTCTGCCATCAGTGTGACCCTCATGAACCTCGGACTGGACAACCTTACAGGTGCCACCCTTGAGTTGCTGATCGGTGGAAACAGCGTGATGAGCTACAACTGGAGCGGAAACTTGGCGACCTACGAAATGGAAGACGTCCAAATGGGCAGCCATCAATTCAACGGCAGCACCGATTTCAGCATCCAAATCACCAGTGGTGATGAGAACGCTGATAACGACGTGGTTGCTGCGAGTGTAGACGGTGCTACCGAATCCACCACCTTGTTCTTCGTCTACATCGAAACCGATGGTTGGGGAGAAGAGACCGGTTGGGAGATTCGCGACGAAAATGGTTCAGTCGTGGCCAGCGTAGCCGAGGGTGCATATGCTGCAACGACAACTTACGAAGAGTACGTTGGCGTGCCCAGCACGGGCTGCTACACCTTCACCCTCACCGACTCATACGGCGACGGCCTTTTCGGAAGCCAGTGGGGCAATGTGGATGGTGCTTGTTACGTCACCACCGTCGACAACAGTCTGAACACCTTCAGCTATGTCTACAGCAACAATGGCTCTTACAACTTCAGCAGCGAATCCCGTGCAGCTGACGTTCAGACCGCCGTGGGTGTAGAAGAAGAAGCATCCGCTACGACATTCAACGTCTACCCCAACCCTGTGGAAGACGTGGCTTGGATCGACCTCAGCCTCGGCGCCAATGAGGAAGTCCGTTTGGACGTGGTCAACCTCATCGGCCAAAAGGTCGTGAGTCAAGACCTGGGCACCATGAGTGCAGGTCAGACCCGCATGCCACTTGACCTCGGAGGACTCCAGTCCGGAATCTATCTGGTCACACTCACCGCCGGAGACACCATCTCCACACTGCGGGTGACCAAGAAGTAATTCATCCTTCGCAAACAGTTTTTAGAAGACCGATGGGGCCCCGCCTCATCGGTCTTTCTTTTCTTGCAAGTCCTGCATCGACATCGAAACATGATCCGCATCCTTTCTCTCGCGTTTGTCCTCATTTGGTCCATCGGGATTTTCTCCCAGGATATTCCTGCCATCGAGCTCAAAGACCTCTCCGACATGACGGTCGATACCCGCGCCCTTGTTGAAGATGCCGAGGGCCCGGTCCTGTTCTGTTTTTGGGCCACTTGGTGCAGCCCCTGCAAGCGGGAATTGAACAACTACGCCGACCTCTATCCCGATTGGCAAGACGAAACCGGAGTCGAAATTGTGGCCGTTTCCATCGATGACCCGCGCAGCATGATGCGTGTCAAGCCATACGTCAACAGTGTCAGCTGGGACTACACCATCCTGCTCGATCCCAACAAGGCCTTTGCCCGGGCCATGCAAGTCAACAACGTGCCCCATACCTTCTTGGTGGACACCAATGGAGAGGTGGTTTGGCAGCACAACAACTACGCGGATGGGGATGAAGACGAACTCTACGAGGAACTGTTGAAGCTGTCCGAATGATGCAGCGCGTCCTTCTTGTTGCGGCCATAGCCGCATTCCTCTGCCCCTGGCACCTCGTTGCCCAAGAGGACGTTGATGCTGGACAAATCACAGGAAACGTCCAACTGCTCTTCCAAACCTATCAAGAAGACACGCTCATCGGGGCCCAAGTGCCACCGAGCAAAACCGGATTCAATGCATTCGGAAACCTCATTTACACCCGGGGCAATTTCTCAGCGGGGATGCGATACGAAAGCTACCTCGATCCCATCCTCGGGTATCCCGGCCGGTTCCGCGGGTCAGGTGTAGGCTACCGGTATGCGAACTACAGCAAAGAGAAATTCGAAGTCACCCTGGGCAATTTCTACGAACAGTTTGGTTCCGGTCTGCTTCTCCGCGCATACGAAGAGCGTCAACTGGGCATCGACAACGCTCTCGACGGCTTTCGTTTGATTCTGCGGCCCACAGATGGTGTCACCTTAAAAGGACTCGTCGGAAAACAGCGATTGGACTTCGACTCGGAACTCATCAACGGTCCGGGCACCATACGCGCCATCGATGGGGAAATCAACCTCAATGACGCAATCGAACGCCTCGCATCGTCCGGTACCCGAATCACCCTCGGAGCCAGCTTCGTGAGCCGCTACCAGTCCGGCAGCACGATCTCCAAGGACACACTGGTCTTGCAACTCCCAAACAATGTCGGGTCCTGGGGCTACCGGGCACAAGTCCAGAAAGGCGGTTTCCAGCTGTTGGGCGAGTACGTGCGCAAGATCAACGACCCCAACGCAGACAACGGGTACACCTATCGCGATGGCGAAGGCATTCTGATTAATGCAGGTTGGTCCACCAAAGGCCTCGGCATCAACGTTGGCTTTAAAGGGGTGGACAACATGCAGTTCCGCTCCGACCGGAACCTTCAACTGTTCGATGTCCCGGTCAACTACATCCCCGCCATCACCAAGCAACACACCTACAACCTCGCTGCCACCCTCTACCCTTATGCCACCGTGGTCCAAGGAGAAGTCGGCTGGTCTGCCGAAGTGTTTTATACCATCCCCAGAAAAAGCAAGTTGGGCGGCAAGTACGGAACCAAAATCAGCTTCCAATACGCCACTGCAAGCAGCCTGGACACCACCAACCTTGCCGGTATAGAGGGTGCTGTGGATGGATATGTCCGGAACAGCTGGAATGCGGGAAGTGAGTTGTTCATCCGCGACATCAACTTCGACATAAGCCGCAAATTCTCGAAAAACTTCAAGGCCAAATACGCCTACTTCCACTTCGACTTCAACACACTGGCCACCCCAGTCACCACGGACTACAAGGGAATCGTCAACGCCAACGTCCATGTCTTGGAGACCCAAGTCCGCATCAAAAAAGGACACAGCCTCCGCACCGAACTTCAAACGCTGTTCACCGGAATCGATGAGAAAACCGGAGAAAAACAGGACAAAGGCGACTGGGCCACCGTGCTCGCGGAATACACGGTCAGTCCGCATTGGTTCTTTTCGGTGCTGGACCAATACAACTTCGGCAACCCTGACCCCGGTCAACGCGTTCATTACCTGTACGGAACCGCAGGCCGAATCGAAGGCGCACATCGGCTCTCCATTGGATATGGAAAGCGACGTGAGGGCATCTTCTGCATCGGTGGCGTATGCAGGGCCGTTCCGGCCTCAAACGGCTTTGAAATCACCTTCACAAGCAGCTTCTGATGAACGCAATCTCCTTTCGCCTGATCGGATTCCTGACCACCAGCTTGCTCCTGCTCGGAGGCTGTGATGTCATCGAAGACCCAGTGATTCCCTTGACCATCAACTATAGAGGAGAGGCCACCCCACCCAGCTTTGACCCAAAGTCCACCGGGGACCAACACGTCCTGCTAGAAGACTTCACGGCCCACCTGTGCGGGAACTGCCCTCCAGCAGGCGCCCTTGCTGAACAAATTGCAGAAGCGCAGGACGGACGCGTTCACTTGCTCGCGCTGCACGCGGGCTCATTGGCCGCCGTAAATGACGCCCCCTTCGATACCGATTGGACCAACCCTGAATCCAACGCATACTGGCAACAGATCGCAATTCAGGTCAACCCCATCGGCAGGGTCAACCGACGCGGAGGCCCCGCAGAAATCGCATCGCCCAACAATTGGACGGCCTTGGTCAGCAGCGAAATGGCCCTCACGCCAGACGCCCACCTGCAAGGGATCATCATCCCGGACCCCACGGTGAATGACGATGTGCACATCCATGCGCACGTCACCTTCGCCCATGCACTTTCAGGTGAAATCCGACTCGCTTTGCTGGTGAGTGAAAGTCACCTCGTGGCCGCC
>CAXHAW010000138.1:0-5176 GCA_964014525.1 uncultured bacterium | reverse complement strand
AGCACATCCTTTGTGCCCGTCGTCGCAAAGTTTGTGTTCGGTTCAGTCCTCGAAGGCAATGCGCAGGCCCTGCTTGAGCTTGCGGAGATACTCCTCGATGAGCCACTGGCGATAGTTGTCCGTGGTCTTGGAGATGCACTTGGTGTAGTCCCGTATGCGCTGCTCAATGTCGCCGTCCAATTCGTCGATCAACTCGATGGCATGGAATTCATCTTCGGCCACCCTCTTGATCATGTCCACATGATTTTCCAGACTGAAGTTGATGGCTTCCTTCGGGCGCTTGCCTTTCCTGGTGACTTCGATGTAGGCGTCTTTCATTGAGAAAGGCTCCAGTTCTTGGACGCGGAAGAGCACCTTGAGCCGTTCTGGCATCTCATAGAAGAACGTCTCTTCGATTTCTTCGTCCGTGTAGAGACCTTCTAGGTATGCGTTGGGCGCCCGGAAAATGTCCTCCCAGTTGACGTGGGCATTCCAGAGTCCAAAGCGCCTGGCATTGTTGCCGAGGTCGATGACCGTAAAGTCCTTTTTCTCTCTGAACACACGGGAACCGCGGCCAATCATCTGATGGTAGAGCGTCAAGGACTTGGTGGCACGGTTCAGAATGATGGTTTCCACAGAAGGCTCGTCGAAGCCAGTGGTGAGGATGCTCACCGAAGTCAGAATGGCGTCCGGCTTTTCGTGAAACCAAGTCAGGATATCCTGTCTTTCCTTTTCTGTATGCGTGTTGTCTAGGTGCCGTATTTCGTAGCCCTCTTCCTCAAAAAGCTGAGCAACCATCAAAGAGGTGTGGATGCCGTTGTTGAAGATGAGGGTCTTCTTTCCCTTGGCTTTCTCTTCGTACGCATACAGGAGTTTCTCCTGCATGAAATAGTTCCCGTAGAGGCGCTCTGAGCTGGAGACAGTATAGTCTCCGTTGATGCCCACTTTCAATGACTTCAGATTGACGTCGTAGCTGTAGGTCATGGCCTTGGCCAAATACCCCTCGTCCACCAGCTTGGAGATGGACTCGCCCACGATGAGTTCTTGGTAGTTGTCCTTCAGCGGCAGCTTGATGTTGCTGGAAAGGGGTGTGGCCGTGACCCCGAGCAAAATCTGGCCTTCAAAAAACTTGAAGAGTTTGCGGAAACTGTTGTAGTGGGCCTCGTCGATGACCACAAGCCCGAGCTTGTCAAAGACAATATGCTCGTCGTTGAGTCGGTTGTTGAGGGTCTCCACCATGGCCACATAGCACCAGTGTTCCTTGTCCTCATCGAGCATTTTCACCTTGGAGTCGATGATTTTGTTCTCGACGCCGATATCGGACAACATCCTGCTGGTCTGGCCCAACAACTCGATGCGGTGGGTGAGGATCAAGACCTTTTTGCCTTGATCAAGGATGAAGCGCTTGGCAAGCTCACTAAAGATGACCGTTTTGCCACCTCCTGTGGGCAGCTGATCCAAAACGTTGTAGTTCTCTGGGAACCTCCGCATCCGGTCCATGATGGTGTCAATCGCCTTGGATTGATAGCCATATAGCTTTTTTCCGGAAGTGGAAGTGAGCTTATCCTTGAGGGCTTCGGTCATGATAGAGGGCCTCAAAAATACCCCGGAGTATGCCCGCCACCAATGGAAGTGGGCGTGTATTTTAGGAGGTTTCACACATGTCGTCGACAAGGATGTCATTGCAGAATCCACTTCGGGTCGCAAAATCCACCCCCCGTTGGGGCCCCATTCTCACTGGGGCCATCTCGCTCGAATTAAGCGATCGGGTTCAATCTGCATATGAAGCGGGTGATTGTCACCCGCGACCGGACGCTTGGTTTGCAGCACTCGAGGCGACAGGTCCGCCAGAACAGGTCCGGGTGTGCATCCTGGGGCAGGATCCATACCACGGCCCTGGGCAGGCGCATGGCTTGGCATTTTCTGTGCCCCGGGGGGTTTCGATTCCCCCTTCGCTGCGGAACATCTACAAGGAGCTGGCCCGGGATTGCGGGGGCACTCCCCCTGCGCACGGTGACCTCGGATGCTGGGCAGACCAAGGGGTTTTGTTGCTCAATAGCGTCCTTTCTGTAGCAGAGGGGCAGGCCGGATCGCACGGAAACTTGGGTTGGCAAACGGTCACCGATGCCATTCTCGATGCACTGGACCAGCGTCCTGTGGCCTTTCTCCTGTGGGGACGACATGCCCATGCGCACAAGGGTCGTCTGGCTGCACTTCGCGACGACCACCTCATTTTAGAAGCGCCTCACCCCAGTCCATTGAGTGCCCACAGGGGGTTTATGGGCTGTGGACATTTCGGTCAGGTCAACCGCTGGCTCAAAGGCAGGGGAGAGGAGCCAATCGAGTGGTTCGGTTCACTCTGATAACCATTTGTACGAGGGTACTTTTGCGGTATGTCCGTTCAAAACAATGCAGGTGCAGAAACTGCATGGCGCTGCGTGGCTTCCTTGGAAGGCCACCAGGGGGCCGTATACGATCTCGCCTCTGATGGACCGGACCTTCTTTGGAGCGTGGGGGGCGATGGCTGCCTTGTGCGTTGGCTGCGAGATGAATCGGGATGGAGGCCAGCGGGTGAAGCGGTTGCCAAAGCTGATGAGGCTCTGTTCTGCGTTGAAGCCTTGTCCGGCGGTGGCGCTGTCTGTGGCGGTGCCTCCGGGGGAATTGTGGTTTGGGACTCAGGAAATGTGGTGTTCCACCCGGGCCATGTGGGAGGGACGTTTGTGGTGTCAGAGCGATTGAGTGCTGGGGCGGATGGCGCCGTTCGGCGATGGAAATCGGGAGAGGTGATCGCGCAAGTGGATGCACGGATTCGATGCTTGATGGAACGCGAGGATGGGGTCTGGATGGGGACCCACGAAGGCAGTGTCTACCGTCATGATGTCTCTCCCAGTCAGGCACTTCACGAGGGCAGCCTGCGGGCCATGGTTGATTGGCCTGGGAAACCCGCGATCGGAACGGCAGGAGCAGATGGCCGAATCCGAATTTGGAAGACCTCCGGTGAACAGCTCGAAGACATCGTGGCCATCGAAGCGCACAGAGCCGCCATCTACCGACTAAAAGCGTCCCCTGACGGACTTCGAATGGCCACCGCGTCGCGGGACCGAAGTGCAGCCGTTTGGAATTCAGCAGACCTCAGTTTGGAGTCGAGGCTCGTGCGCACGGCATTGGGCGGACACACGCGGTCTGTCAACGCCTTGTGCTGGCTCGACGACAGGACATTGGCCTCGGGCGGTGACGATCGGCGAATCTTCATTTGGGAGCGGAACGCCGATTAACTTTGGACCACGATGAGCAAGCCGAGCATACCGAAGGGCACCCGCGATTTTACCCCGGCCATCATGGCCCGTCGCCAGTGGATTTTCTCCACGTTGCGCGAGGCATTTGAAGCCCGTGGATTTGTGCCAATTGAGACGCCAGCGATGGAGTCTTTGGCCACATTGACAGGCAAGTATGGCGAGGAGGGTGATCAACTCATCTTCAAGCTGCTCAACAACGGGGACTTTTTGTCCAAGGCCCAAGACGACACGCTGGCGTCCAAAGACAGCAAGGCCCTCTCGTTTCAGATTTCCAAAAAAGCCCTTCGGTACGATTTGACTGTGCCCTTTGCACGGTTTGTCACCATGCACAGGAACGACCTTCCAATGCCGTTTAAGCGCTATCAGATGCAAACGGTCTGGAGGGGAGACCGACCCGGTCGCGGCCGCTATCAGGAATTCGTCCAATGCGATGCGGACATCATTGGTTCGACGGGCATCCTCTGTGAGTTGGAATTGGTGAGCCTGTTTCACGAAGCCTTGGCGAGACTGGGCGTTCCGGGATACCGAATCTTGGTCAATGACCGGCGAATCCTTGCGGGGATTGCAGCATCGATTGGTGTGGATTCTGATCAGTTAACCGACTGGACGGTGGCTGTGGACAAACTGGACAAGGTGGGCGTTGACGGGGTATGCGAGGAATTGGAGCGCCGAGGGTTCGGGTCTGGCGTGCAGTCGGGCACGCGCAGCATGTTGGCATCAAGGCCCTCAGGTGAGGCCGGCATGGCCGCACTGGTGTTAGAGTTTGCCCATCCGCTTGTCGAAGAGGGGATTCAATCCTTGCGGCGCCTCTGGTCTTTGGCCAGTGGCGAAGGGATCGGTGCTCCTGAGCTCGTGTTCGCTCCAAGCTTAGCGAGGGGATTGAACTACTACACGGGGGCCATTTTTGAGGTTCAAGTGGAAGGTGCTCCTGTGGGTAGCATTTGTGGCGGAGGCCGTTATGATGACCTCACGGGCATCTTTGGCATGCCTGGCGTCAGCGGAGTGGGCATCAGCTTCGGGGCAGACCGTATCTATGATGTGCTTGAGCATTTCGAGGCATTCCCGGAGAATTTGGCGACCGATCTCGATGTCCTCATCCTCCACATGGGAGGGGATTCGATTCAGGCGATGCTGAAGGCCGCACGGCTGTGTCGAGAGCGGGGCCTGAGAACCGAAGTCTATCCAGACGCAGCCAAACTCAAGCGGCAATTCAAATACGCTGACGACAGGGGGGTCCCCTCCGTTCTGGTGTTTGGTAGTGATGAAATCCAACAGGACACCTGCACCCTCCGGGACATGCGCACGGGCGAGCAAATCACGGTGCCCTTTGAACAGGCACTCGCCAAGATTCAGAAGTGAGTCAGGCCCGATGGGGGTCAGTCCGGAATCAGGGGCAACTCAAAATGCCAGCTCCCTCCCGCGTGGGCGATTCCACCATGGCGGAGCATGAACGCGGTGTCCCAGTCCCGCGCTGTGCCCTCTGACCAAGGGGACATGGGTCGGCCTGTGGTCGACAGCCTCACCCGGTCCGACTCTATTGACCAGGTCCAGCGCATGGCGCGGTTTACCCCTTGTTCCAATAGGGAGATGCCCATGCGCTCCGCCATACTCAGAAACAGAGTAGACGGGACCTTTCGGGCATAGAGGTCAGATCCGGGATCCGGGGTGCCTAAGACCTCAATGGTTCCCGCACCGAGTTCCTCCAGCCACCGTGCCCACCGATCAATGTGCCCGGCGGTTTCTCCAAATCGAATGTCGTCTCGATCACGTTCGATAAAGACATTTCTGAGGTGAGCCGCCATGCCTCCCACCAATGAGACAGCGGAGTGCCGGTCAACAGCTGGGTCGCTTAGGGCCTGTCTCTTATACACATCTGACGCTGCCGACGATCCTACCTGTGT
>CAXHAW010000137.1:0-5179 GCA_964014525.1 uncultured bacterium | reverse complement strand
GTCTCGTGGGCTCGGAGATGTGTATAAGAGACAGTATCTGGATAGGCCGGGATATCGTAAATGGGCTTCTTCGGATAAATCTCAGCGCACTGGCCTCCAGCTTGAGGCAACGCGTCAATGAGGTGGCACTTCAGCTTGAGGAGCCCTGCTTCGAAAACGGTGAAGAGACCGCAAGGGCCCGCACCAATAATGAGGATGTCAGTCTGAATCATGAGTCTCAGATCGCGAATTTAGGAGTCACGGTTTACTGAGCGTGCAACAACATCAGGTCCATTGTGTTCAGCCCTTGGCTGATTCGGGCATATTAACAGCCAGAACCTGTCTAACCTCAGGAACAGCCCGCCGGACAGCCTCCTCCACCCCTGCCCGCATGGTCATGGCCGCTTGGGAGCAATGTGCGCATGCGCCCTGCAATTCCACTTCTACTGTTAAGTCCTCCTTGACGGCCATGACAGTAATGTCCCCGCCGTCAGAACGCAAAAACGGGCGCAACTCGTCCAATGCGCGATCGATGCGCAGGCGAAGGGCGTTGAGATCCGGGAGGGCGTCAGCCATGCTACAATTTACGCCGGGAGACGTTCCAATTCCTCTACAAATCGATCGGTCAATGCCGCGATGGCATTCGCGGCATTTGTGCCTTCTTGGAGCGCGGCAGGACGACCAGCATCCCCCGCTTCCCGGATCGCCTGCACCAGGGGAAGTTCTCCTAGAAAAGGTGTGCCAGAAGCCTCGGCATACCGCTTAACCCCGTCCCTCCCAAACAAATGGTATTTCCGGTCTGGAAGGTCTGGAGGCGTGAAGTAGGCCATGTTCTCGACCAAGCCGAGCACAGGCACGTTGATGTTGTCCAGTTGAAACATACTGACCCCCTTCCGGGCATCCGCGAGGGCGATATCTTGGGGTGTGCTGACCACCACGACCCCACTGAGTGGAGCAATCTGAACAAGAGAGAGGTGGATGTCCCCAGTTCCCGGGGGGAGGTCGATGAGGAGGTAATCCAAATCTCCCCAGTCCCCGTCGGTGAACAACTGTCCAAGCGCCTTAGATGCCATCGGGCCCCGCCATACAATGGCCTGATCGGGGTCGGCAAAAAACCCAATGCTGAGCAGTTTGACGCCATGAGCCTCGACCGGTCCAATGAGTGGTTTCCCATCCTTCTCAATGGGTTGCGGCTTCTCTCGGACCACGTCAAACATGGTCGGCATGCTCGGGCCATAAATGTCTGCGTCGATCAATCCCACGGAATGGCCCCGGCGCGCAAGTTCCACTGCCAAGTTGGCCGTAACGGTGCTCTTGCCCACGCCCCCTTTTCCAGAGGCAATCGCGACAACATACTTAACGCCGGGAAGCACCTTTCGGGTTTCCATGGTGCGCTCTTCCTCCGCCAAGGGCACCACTTCCACAGTTGAGGCAATCTTGACGCCAGTGCGAGCCCCGAGTTTTTCCAGTGCAAACTCCACCGCCTCACGCATGCGCTGACGCGCGTGCATGGCCGGGCTTGAAGACTTGACCCGAAGGCGCAAGGTCCAGCCTTCACCCTTCTCTTCCATCTCTAGAATCTCCACGAGATTTAGGGCCACAAGGTCCTTCCCAAGATCTGGCTCCATGACCCCAGAAAGGGCTTCAATCAGGTGTTCACGCGTCAATGTGTCCATGGGTCAAAGTTCGGTTGAGGGATTCCAGAAATGGGCATCAAAATCAACCACTTGATGATTTCGGATGTTGACCCCCTCAGCTTGAAGCTGCTCTTCCATCGAACTGGGGGTGATAAAATGCAAGCGACCACTCAAGACACCAAACCTATTCACAACGCGGTGTGCAGGCACAGGATGGCCCCCAGATTCCGTTTTGAGCGCCCGGTTCATTGCCCACCCCACCATCCGACTGGACCGCACTACACCCAGATATTGGGCGATGGCCCCATAGCTTGTGACGCGGCCAGAGGGGATCAGCCGGGCGACGGCATGAACATCCCGCTCAAAATCCCCGCTACCGGATCGGGCCGCAGAACTTGCTCGATCCTGGATCATGCCTGTGTTCTGAGGTAATGGATGTTCTTTCCCTCATCGAGCCAACGCGACTCGTAATAGGTCCTAATCTGGAGGACTTCAGCAAAATCCGTCGCCACGCGGTGGACGAGATCACCGTAAACATCCTGACTGTCCTCCAAGACAGGAAATCCCGCGTCCATCCAACCCGCCTTGGAGAGACTGTAGAGCAATGGGCTGTCACTTTTGACGTGGATCAGGCCTCCAAGCTTCATGAACTGCTGATACCGGCGCAGAAAAACTTCAGACGTGATGCGCTTCGTGCCCTTCTCATCTTTGGGCTGAGGGTCGGAAAAGGTGAGCCAGATCTCGCTGACCTCTCCTTCGGCGAAGAAATTCTGGACAAACTCAATTTTGGTCCTGAGGAAAGCAACATTGGACAACCCCTCCTCTTGAGCGGTCTTGGCTCCCCGCCAGAAACGATGACCCTTGATGTCGACGCCGATGAAATTCCGATCAGGATGGCGGCGAGCCAGGCCCACAGTGTATTCCCCCTTGCCACAGCCAAGCTCGAGGGTGATGGGCAGACCATTGCCGAAGACCTTTTCTGCCCAATGTCCACGGTTCAAGGTGGCCCCGTCTACGATGGACTTGAGGTCCGGTTCGAAGACGTGGGAAAACGACGCGTTCTCGTTCCACTTGCGCAGCTTGTCTTTGCCCATGAAATGCGAAATTACAGCGCATGTGCGGCGACACCATCCAAAACCCGACGGACACTCCAAATGTGTTGTTTGCCATTCTGGACTGGGGCTTGGGGCACGCCACGCGAACCTGGCCGCTCATTGTGGCCGCCAGACGTTTGGGCGCCAAGGTCACCGTTGCCTCGAGGGGCACAGCTGGAGCATGGCTCGATGCCCGAATGGCCGAATGGGACCGCTGTCACGCTGATTCCAGCTTGGCGCCTTGGTCACGGGTTGAAAAGCCCGGGGTGACCATCCGATATGCACACGGCATTGGCACACTCACGCGCATTGCCATGCAAATGCCACGGTTTGTTCGCAGCATCTCCAGAGAAAGGCGCTGGGCCTCCACATTCACCCGCGAGCAAGGGGTCACCCATGTCTTCAGCGACAACTGCTATGGCGCTTGGTCAGGTGCACCTGGCGTGTCCAACGTGCTGATGTCACACCAGCTTCATCCACCCGTCCCCTTGGTGGCGCGCGACATGGCCGTGCGCACCCTGCAACACTATGCCCGCGCCTTTGATGCCATCTGGGTCCCCGACTCAGAAAATCAGGTTCTTTCGGGCCCCATGTCTGCCCCAATCTCCTCCTCCACCCGGTACGTTGGCCCGCTGAGCCGTTTCCAATTGGCGCAGCCCGAGCACAGCGGTAGCGCCCTTGCAACGGACAGCCCTGTGCTGCTCGGCTTGGTCAGCGGACCAGAGCCCCAGCGAAGGGACATGGAAGCAGCACTCAGGTCGTGCTTTCTGAAAGATGGGCGCCCCGCATTGATTCTGGCGGGGAGGCCCAATGGCGGCGAACAAAAAGACGCCAATGTACTGACCGTGAACGACGCGGATGACCAACACTTCCTGGCCGCCATGCGCTCTGCAGAGACCATCGTGTGCAGAAGTGGCTACAGCACCCTGCTCGACCTCGTCGTGCTCGGCCGAACTGCGGTTCTGGTGCCCACTGTGGGGCAACCCGAGCAAGCGCTTCTCGCAAAACATTGGAACCGCGTCTACGGCTGGACCACACTCCGCACATCCGAAATCGCGGATTTCAAACCCGACGGATCGCGAGGACGACCTGTCCAAGCAGACGGTGAAAGTCCCATGGCCCTAATGCAAGATTGGCTGCAACTTGCGCCAGTGGAAGAACCCCTCTCAATAGCATGACCGACGAAGACTACATGCGTCAAGCGTTGGATCAGGCCCATCGGGCAGCCGATGCCGGCGAAGTTCCCGTGGGGGCCATCATTGTCGCTGGGGGACAGATTATTGCGCGTGCGCACAACCTCTGCGAGCGATTGCGAGACTTCACAGCCCATGCCGAAATGCAGGCTTTCACGGCTGCGAGCGAATTTCTTGGGGGCAAATTTCTCGATCAGTGCACACTTTACGTCACGCTCGAACCTTGTCCCATGTGCGCAGGAGCAGCCTATTGGACTCGGGTGGGGCGCATCGTCTATGGGGCGCGGGACGACAAAAGAGGGGGCCTTGACTTTCACGGAAAGCGTGAAGAGGGACTTTTCCACCCAAAAACTGAGCTGGTTGGCGGTGTCCTTGAAAAAGAGTGTGCGGAACTCCTCACCACGTTCTTTCGCTCGAGGAGGAAAAACTGAGCGCTCGGCGCCACCTTTGTTGTGTGGAGGACATCACGCGCGAATACCTGCAGACACTTGGCGAGGACATTGCCCGTCGTCGGGACGACGTGCTCAAGGCGCACTTCGAAGAGCTTCACCCTGCCGACATCGCCGAGGTCTTCAATCGTCTAGACCAAGAGCAGGTCGAATATCTATGGCGACTCATCGACATGGAAGAGCGGGGAGACGTTCTCATCGAATTGGAAGAAGACGTTCGGGAAACACTCTTGGCCTCCCTGACAAACGAAGAAATCGCAGAGGAGGTTCTCGAAAAAATCGAGTCGGACGATGCCGCAGATGTCGTTGGCGAATTGCCTGAGGACCGCGCTGAAAAGGTCATCGCACAACTCGATACGGAGGACCGTGAAGACCTGCTCACGCTGCTCCGATATGCAGAAGGGACTGCCGGGGCGCTGATGGGTACCGAACTCATTCGCGTGGAGATGGACTGGACGGTAACCCAGGCCATCCGAGAAATGCGCAGACAGGCTGAGGAGGTGGAGACTGTGCACAGCGTGTATGTGGTCAATGCCGCTGGCCAGCTGCTCGGTCGGTTGTCCTTAAAGCGTCTTCTGTTGGAGGCATCCAGCACCCGCAGCACGATTGGCGATCTCTTCCGAGAGGATGACACCCGAGCAGTCAAGGTGGACGATCCCGATGAGCGCGTGGTCCAAGTGATGAAAAAGTACGACTTGGTGGCCCTGCCAGTGGTAGACGATCACAATCGCTTGCTCGGCCGCATCACCATCGACGATGTTGTAGACCTCATGGAGGAGGAGGCTGAGAAGGAGAAACTACAAACCCTTGAGAAGAAGAAGAAAAAG
>CAXHAW010000136.1:0-5184 GCA_964014525.1 uncultured bacterium | reverse complement strand
TAAGAGACAGTGTACGTTCAAAACAGCCTCGGCGCCCCGGTTCAAGGCGCGGAAGTTCGCCTCTTCGCCGTCGGATCAGTCGACCAAACATTCATCGGAGAGTTGCGTTTCGACACCACACAGGTGACCAATGCGGCCGGAAGTGTCAGCTTCAACTTTAGTGAATATTACAAGCAAGGGCAGGCTGGCTTCGCCGTTCTGGATATCGAGGCAACCAAGGGCTCCCTCACTGGAATAGGCATCATCAAGATTGAAGAGGAGTTGACCAACGAACAGACGGTCATCATGGAGTAACCCCCATGGGACTCCAAACGGAAAGGAATTCCCTATTTTCGCGCTCCGCTTCGGCGGCTTCGGGATGTAGCTCAGTTGGTAGAGTACGCGTCTGGGGGACGTGTGGTCGCTGGTTCGAGTCCAGTCATCCCGACCTTTGAAAGGAGAGCTTCTGCTCTCCTTTCTTTTTTCTCCCTCCAATGGACGTCCTCTTCGAACAAAAATGGCGCACCCTTCTCGAGACGCTGGAAAGCCGTTTTGGAGGAGGCATGGACGTCCAAGACATCTTGTATTTGGTCGGCGTACAAGAATTGGGACAGGGCTTCCGCCCGTTCAAAAAACAAGAGAAGATGGACCTCATGCACGTCGCGATTTGCACTGTGCTTGTTCCCCAAGGATTCTACACCTTCGAGGGGAGGGATGAGGAGGGCTGGCCCCACTTCGAAGAGAAAATGCCGCTCCCCGCCTTAGAACCAACGGAGCAGGACCGGCTCATCCGACGCGCTCTGGTCGACTATTTCGGGCACGACCCTTCAGCCGTCATCGGCCCGCGAAACGCTTGAGCGCCGCTTCGTCCTGAATGACCACGCTCTTGCCTTGGAGCAAGACCCAGCCATCGGATTTGAAATCACTGAGGGCACGAATCAAACTTTCCTTGGCCGTGCCGACCATCCCCGCCAAATCTTCTCGACTCAACTGGGGCTTCTTGTCGGACTCCTTGAACCTAGATTGAAGGTCCAAAAGGGCCTGAGCCGTCCGCTCCCGAACCGACGCATAGGCAAGAGCCAAAAGCCGCTCCTGGTTTTGTGTCACCTCGCCAGCGAGCAGGCGAATGAACCTCATGGCGACGTCTCGGTTTCGGTGCATCAAATCCAAAAACACCTTTCTGGGAATCAAATGCACCTCGGCGTCTTCCAACACCTCGGCGGAGCTGCCGTATTCCAATCCTTTTAGCACATCCATGTGGCCAAAAAAGTCCCCCGCCTTGCAGAGCTCAATGATGAGCTCTTTGCCATAACTGTCCGTTCGGAGCACTTTAACCACCCCGGAAGTGACGTAATAAACGTGGTTGGTCGAGTCGCCCTCCCCATAGAGGACTTGTCCAGAACCATAGCGCCTGGGACGGTCTCCTACATCGATGCCGGGAATGCCGCCATGCTCATTGGCATCGGCGATGAATTCATTGAGCCGCTGGGGAGCGCGGCCATATTCGCGCTGAAAAATTGAACTCTTGCGCAGTCGAACCTCAATCGTGGCCAACAGATCAGCCTCACTGAAAGGCTTCACCAAATAGTCATCTGCTCCACTCGTCATGCCCCTCCGCATCTCGTCGGCCCCGTCACGAGAAGTCAGAAAGATGAACGGCATCATGGCCGTCTGCGGATCATTGGACAGGTAATGCAAAACACCGTAGCCATCGAGCTCAGGCATTTCCACGTCGCAGATGATCATGTCTGGCCGTTCCCTTTGGGCCCGCTCCACGCCCATCTTACCGTGCTCTGCTTCAATGACCTCGTATCCCGCCAATTGCAAGATGTCCGCTGTCGTGGTCCGGAGGAATTGATTGTCCTCCACTATGAGAATCTTCTTCGCCATGTTCTGTTTGCAGCCGGATTTACAACCCCCGTTTCCGCAAGTTAAGGCGACCGCATCGAGTGACACCCCCCTATTTTCCCACCGGCACACGACCTCGCGGTGGTGGGCTAAATTCGCCCCGACTTCACCACCAATTGCCATCATGAAGATTTCCTTGGATTGGATCGCCTCCTGGCTTCCCCTCAACGGCGCCCCCCAGCACTCGCCTGCGGACCTCTGCGACATCCTCACTGCAAGTGGCCTCGAAGTTGAAGGCTTGGATGAAGTGCCCACCGTCCCCGGGGGACTGAAGGGAATGGTTGTCGGGGAGGTGCTGACCTGCATACAACACCCCAATGCAGACCGACTTCGGGTCACCACCGTCGACATTGGCACTGATGTGCCGCTTCACATTGTCTGTGGCGCCCCCAATGTGGCGGCAGGTCAGAAGGTCATTGTTGCGACCATTGGTGCAACCTGCCACCCAACAGAGGGTGAACCGTTCAAGATTAAAAAGGGAAAGATCCGCGGCGAAGTCTCCGAGGGGATGATCTGTGCCGAAGATGAATTGGGCACTGGAACCAGCCATGAGGGCATTCTGGTTCTCTCCTCCGAAGTGGCCGTCGGGACGTCAGCTGCCGAGGCCCTCGGCCTGGAATCGGACCACTGTATCGAAATCGGACTGACGCCAAACCGGACTGACGCCATGGGTCACCGCGGGGTGGCGCGCGATTTGCGGGCCGCATGGAAATGGAATGGCGGAGCAGGAGCAGCCCCGGCCCTTCCAGGGCTCCAACCCCTGCCGGAGCTAAACATACAGGAGGGCTCTGGACCGATCTCACTTCAGGTGGAGGCCCCCGATGGCGCTCCCCTTTACCTGGGCCTCACGCTGAAGAACGTTCAAGTCCGGCCTTCTCCAGATTGGATGCAACGTCGACTGCGGACCATCGGCATCGAACCCAAAAACAACGTGGTGGACATCACCAATTACGTCTTGCACGATTTGGGTCAACCCCTCCACGCCTTTGATGCGGACCACATTGGAGGCGGGACCGTCCGGGTGAGAAGGGCAAAAGATGAAGAGGCCTTTACCGCACTCGATGGCCGTGAAATGTCCCTGACTCATTCCGATTTGGTCATTGCCGACGACCAGCGGGCCATGTGCCTTGCGGGCGTCTTCGGGGGACAAGATTCTGGCGTGGGCGAACACACGAGCAGGGTGTTCCTAGAGAGCGCTTGGTTCGAACCTGTCACCGTTCGGAAGAGCGCAAAACGGCACACCCTTTCGACCGATGCCTCGTTCCGCTTTGAGCGTGGTGTTGACCCCAAGACACCTTGGCCAGCCCTGCAGGCCGCAGCGACCCTCCTCTGCGATCTGGCCGGCGCAGAACCCGAAGGTGGCGTTCAGGTCTTTCAAGCAGACGGGCTTCCTGAGCCGGTTGCCATTCGATTGGATTGGTCCACATTGGACACGCTCATTGGCGTAACCCTCGACCGGCACAGGACCAAGGCAATTCTGTTGGACCTGGACTTCACCATTGAAAAAGAGGACGACCTCGGCCTCGATCTCTGTTGTCCTGCCTACCGTCGGGATGTAACCCGACCCGCCGACGTTGTGGAGGAGGTTCTTCGCATTCACGGTTACGATCACATTCCGCTTCCCGGCCGCATGAAGGTGAGCCTGTCCGACAGGCCCTCGCCCGATCCGGAGGCACTGCGCAAGGAATTGGCGGGCATCCTCGTCGCAAGAGGCTTCCACGAAACCATGCACAACTCCCTTGTGCCGGCATCCCATTTGACCGTGGCACAGGACCCAACCTTGGAACCGGACAAGGCGGTCACTTTGCTCAACCCGCTCAGTTCCGAGCTGGACACCATGCGCCAATCGTTGCTGATGCAGGGGCTGGAAACCCTGGCCAGAAACCGAAACCACCAGCGACCGGACCTCGCCCTCTTCGAATTCGGAAAGGTCTACCGACAGGACGGGGAAGGGGTACACCATGAAGAGGAGCGCTTGTCCCTCATCGTAACCGGACAGACTCGACCGGAGAGCTGGAAGGGTTCGGGAACGGATGGCTTGTCCTTTTTGAAGGGTGCAGTCGACGCCTTGCTCACGCGCTGTGGATTGGACCATGCCAAGCGGAAAGCCCTCCCCGGTGACGGGCTCTTTCGCGAAGGCCTCACCTTGTCGGCCAAGGGGGGATTTTCGGCCCGAACAGGACAGGTCCACCCCAGTGTTGCGCGAAGCTTTGGTGTGGAAGAGGCTGTGTTCTTTGCTGACCTCTCTGTGCCCGAACTCTTGAATGGCGTCGCGAGGACCCGCGTCACCTCCTCTGACCTGCCCCGTTTCCACTGGGTTAGGCGAGACTTGAGTCTGGTGGTGCCCTCTCGGATTACCTATGCCCAGATGGAAGAGGTGGTGCGACAGACAGGAGGGAAACTCCTCAAGGAGGTGAACCTCTTCGATGTTTACACAGACGAAACAGCGGGCACCACTTCTTATGCGCTGTCTTTGAAGCTTCAGGACGAAAACAAGACCCTGAATGAAAAGGCAATTGACAAAACCGTTCACCGCGTTCGCGAGCAACTCTCGCAGCAACTCGGTGTCACCCTCCGTTGATTGGCTCGCCGAACTCCCCCCCACTTCGCTGTACCCCGATCCGCATCGCACTGGATCTATACTCTGCTGCACCCGTTCGGGCGCTGGGCAATGAGAACCTGGCACCGAATCGACGTTGAGGGACTGGAGCATGTGGCGGCCCATGACGGTGACCCAGGGCCTGCCCGGTTGCTTTTCTCTGCCCACCAGAATGGACTGACAGACCCCGTTTTGGCCTGTGTAACACTGCCTCAACAGCTGCACTACTTCACCCGCGCAGACGTCTTCACCAACCCGATTGCCCGGTACTTCATCCTCCGGCTCAACATGATGCCGGTGTTCCGGCCCATCGACCGCACGCCTGACATGGTGGAGCGCAACAGAACCACCTTCGAGGCAGCGCACCAACGCCTAGATGCTGGCGCCGCCTGCGGCATCTTCCCCGAGGCCAGCCAAGTGGACGAGCGGCGCACCCGCCAATTCAAGCACGGATCGGCCCGCTTTATCCTGAGTGCTTTGGGCCGTCCGGCATTGAAAGCGCGGGGTCTTGAAGTCATCCCCATGGCCTTCGATTTCGAGCGATATGAGGGCTACCGGAGCAAGGCAAGAATCCGCATCGCACAGCCCCTGGACCTCTCTGGAATCCCTGAAGGGTCCGACGATGCCGGGCCCAATCGGATGCGCTTGAGTGGACAGATGAGAGACGCCATGGTGGACTTGTCCGTGGAACTTGTACA
>CAXHAW010000135.1:0-5216 GCA_964014525.1 uncultured bacterium | reverse complement strand
GTGGTGGCCCTTGAACATGGCGACATGGTATACTGTGCTTCCGACGGATACCCCGATCAATTCGGTGGTCCCCGCGGGCGGAAGTTCATGCGCAAGCGTTTCCGAGGACTTTTGGCTGAACTGTCCTCTTTGCCCGTTGACCGACAGGAAGTGGAACTGAGGAAGCGGATTGAAACGTGGCGAAATGATGCTGAGGAGGAACAAGTAGACGACATACTCGTTTGTGGTGTTCGCATCCGATTGGGATGATGTCAGAAAAAGGGACAGGGGGACAAACCACCGGATGGAGCAGCATCTTCAGGCGCATTGACAGCCTGCAGAAACAAGTCTGGGAGCGGATGGGGCCGGCCAATTCTCTGGTCCTGCTCGCCGCTCTAATTGGCATGATTGCAGGCCTCCTTTCGGTTCTCTTAAAAAACGGCGTGGGTTGGCTTCGGTCGCTCCCCGAATCCGCGGGAGGTGAGGGTTCCAAAGAACTCCTTTTCATCCTGCCCATCTTGGGCTTGGTTCTCACTCACCTTCTGGTGCGCCGGGGATTTGGGGGCCGTCATCCCGGCCCAGGTATTCCCTCCACCCTTCATGCGATTTCCCGCCTCCGGGCTAGGCTGTCCCGCATGTCCATGATCAGTCCTGTCGCCACCTCCCTGTTGACCGTGGGGTTCGGAGGCAGTGCGGGTCTTGAGGCCCCCGCGGTTCAGAGCAGCGCCTCCATTGCATCCGAGGTTGCGGAACGCTTCAATTTGGACTATCGGCATCGACTCGTGCTCATCGGCTGCGCCGCCACTGCGTCATTGGCCGCGATGTTCAAGGCTCCACTTGCCGCCATTGTCTTTGCGGTTGAGGTCATCATGATTGACCTGACCACGGCGAGCCTCGTCCCCCTTCTCATTGCCTCCCTCTCCGCTCTGCTGACGGCGACCTTGTTCATTGACCCCGAGGAATTAATGCAAGCAGGCCGATCGCTGCCCAGATGGGATGGGGCCGTCCTCGTCTATGTTCCTTTTGCCGTCCTGTGCGGATTTGCCTCGGTCTGGTTCAGCGGGGTGTACCGCATGACAGGAAACCTCATCAAGCGGTTCCGCAGGCCTGGGGCGCGCATCATTATTGGCGGCTCGGCCATCGGTGCAGTGCTGGTGACCTTTCCCTCGCTATATGGCGAAGGTTTTGAGTTGATCAATGACCTGTTGCGCAACCGCTTCGGCGGCCTTGATCCCGAGGGGCGCGGGGATGTGATTCCCGGAACAGCAAGCCGGCTCTTGCTCGTCATGGCAATCCTTTGGGCCTGTAAACCCGCCCTGACGGGGTTGACAGTCGGTGCCGGAGGAGTGGGTGGCGTTTTCGCTCCTGCCCTTGTGAGCGGCGCCCTGCTCGGAAGCATCTTCCTCTTCGCCACGGATATTTTGTTTCCAAGCTGGCACCTCATCGGGGGCCACTTCGTCTTGGCGGGAATGGCCGGACTCATGGCCGGCATTCTCCGGGCTCCGCTCACTGCGATTTTTCTTGCTGCCGAAGCCAGTGGGGGTTATGACCTTTTCATTCCCCTTATGCTCACGAGTTCCATTGCATTTCAAACGGCACGGTGGATGCGACCAAACAGCATCTATACCCAAGAGTTGGCGGACAAAGGAGAACTCATCACTCACGACAAAGACAAGGCGGTACTGACCCTCATGAAGCTCGCGGACCAAGTGGAGCGGGACTTCGACCCAGTCCGTGCCGACATGTCGTTGGGAGAACTCGTGGAGGTCGTGGCCAAAAGCAAAAGGAACATCCACCCTGTCCTAGGGCCACATGGCCAACTGATCGGCCTCGTTCCCCTCGAGGAAATCAGGGGCGTGATGTTCGACCACACGCGATATGAATCTTTATCCGTCCGGGACCTCATGGTGCTTCCCGTGGCCACCTTGGACATGGGCGAGCACATGGACGGCGTCATGGACAAATTCGACAGGACTCGGGCATGGAATCTCCCCGTCTTGGAATCTGGACGGTATGTCGGATTCGTGAGCCGGTCCAATCTATTCGGAGCCTACCGCGCATGGCTGCAGGAGGTGTCAGAAGACTAAATAACAAGCCTGTTCACCGCAGGCAGGGTGGTCATTCTGTGACAACAAGGCGAATCACCTCCCGTCTGTCTTGGACCAATAGCTCGAGAAGGTGCATTCCAGGGGCCAAACCATCCAGTTGGATTTTCTGTCCCTGTGCTCCCCTCAATGGAATGTCCCGCTCCATGCGCCCCAAGGCGTCACGAAGACGGAGCCGAGCATCGCTGGCCACCCACATGGCTTGAACCGTCACGCTTCCGCGGCCCGGATTCGGATAGGCAATCAAAGCGCCCCTTGTGGGGTTGCTTAACGGCTCCATGCCCAATACGTTGCCCAATGAATCCACCCCGTAAACGTTGATGTCATCCAAGAAGACATTGTTGCCCCCCTTGGACTCAAATTCGAATCGGACTCGAAGCTTTGGAACCATATAAAGCGCATTGCTCACCTCCTCGATGTGGCCCGCCCACTCAGCAGGACCTGAGGGATAAAAGTTGCCCCCGTGATCCGGAGCAGTGGCCAGGTCTATCAAGCCGCGATGGAACTGCCGGGTGTTCCAAGTCTGTCCGCAGTCCCTGCTGACTTGGAGCTTGAGTCGGTCGTCTGTCTCTCCCGTTGCTCGGTGACTGTAGGCATACTTATAACCAATCATCACGGCCGCCATTCCCTCGGCATCATACGTCGCAGTTGTGGTTCGGGTGATGTCGCCACTCTCGTTGTTCCGATTTCGGACGTACAAGGAACGCGAGCCAGAATACCCCGTGGTCTCCCGAATCTGCCACGGCTGTCCGGACAAGGTCTGCACCTCCCATTGGTCCGATGCCCATGGCCCGACACCAGGCTCAAATCCGTCCTGCCACATGACGGGCAGCATTCCATCGTCCATCACGGTAATGACCACAGGGTCAACCGAGGTGATGGATCCATTTCCGTTGGATACGGTCAGGTAAACCTCGAACTCTCCAGCCTCTTCGTATTGGTGGATTGGATTACGGTGGAGACTGTCGACACCACCTTCAAGAACGGCGCCGTCTCCGAAGTCCCAAGACCAATTGCTGATTCCAAAAAAGCTCTGATCAGTGAACTGGATGTCCTCCCCGATACAAGCCTCAACCCGATCCACTTCAAACGTCGCGCTGCACAGCAACTCTTCCTCTAAGACGCCTGTCTCTTGGATGTTGTTTGGCGTCCAAAGCTGATTTCGATCGGCTACATTGCTGTTCAGTGCAGCCCGCATGCGAGCGCGTTGACCAAGCGTATACATCCGGCTGCAATAGCTGTACTCCATGTAGTTCTGGACATTGTCCAACGACCCGCAGGTCGTCCGATCCAAATCACAGAATCCCACGGGACTTCCAAGGCACAATGGTGTGTCTTCAACCCCATCGTCGACGTCGCAATTGTCCGCCTCGTTTGGGTTGTTCGAGCTGCCCCAAGTGTGGGGGAGGTTAAGCCAGTGTCCGCATTCGTGCGTGAGGGTTCGGCTCCGATAAGGGTTGCTCGTGCCGATGCTGCCCACATACTCGTGCTTTAGAACGATGCCGTCTGTGTTGGCTCCCCATTCAGAGGGATAGTTGGTGTATCCCGCAGCACCTGCAGCCTCTGCGCAGACATACACGTTCATGTAGCTCGCCCTGGGCCAATTGATAAGCTGCTTCATCTCGTTTGTGCCTTCATAGGTCAAGAGACTGGCAATGCGATTGATGCCAGAGTGACAATTCCCCTGAGGGTCTCTTTTGGCAAGTCGAAACTCCACATCCACATCAGCCGCGATGTCCACAAAGCCCGCCACAATCTGACCTGTGTCCGGATTCATCAGACGGAAATCCCGATTCAAGACTTCCATCGCATTGAAAACCTGCTCGTTGGATATGTTCTCCGGTCCATTGTCATGGATGACGTGGAACACCACAGGAATGATATACAGCTCATCGTCTTCCCCTCCCCTCTGCAGCAATTCTGAAGCCGCTGCACGGACTTCTGACTCTCGCGCAGCGCGCGCCGCAGCGTCTTCAGGATGGGCGGCGTCGAAAGCGGCTTGGACCTCCACTTGCCCGCAGGGCAATATGTCCTGTGCCGGGGCACTCATGCTGGTGCACAGTGAGGCAAAAAGGAGCGCCTTGCCAAATACGGAGCGGAATCGAGGGTTCTTCATGGTCTATGCAGGGGCGGGTAAGTTACTTCGGACTCGGTCCCTGCGCCAAGCGCGGTCCATGGATGACCCCCAATGAAGAAGCCAAGCTTGGGTACTTTCGTTGCATGTCACGTCTGGATTGCCGACCCCAAAGCCAAGGATTGTCCTTGCTCTTCGCGCTCACCATGGTACTAAACGCCTTCGGATGCCAACCCACATCCCACGAACAGGCCTCGGTAGAAGATGCACGTCAACCCGATCTCACCATGGCCCGGGACATCAGTTGTTCTGAGCTGAACGCGCTGATTTTGGACCGTCCAAACCTGCTCATCATCGACGTAAGAACCCACCAAGAGTGGGAACAAGGTCACATCCCCGGCGCCGGCCTCATCGACTTTCTTGAGGATGACTTCGACAGCAAGGCCTCTGCGCTGCTCACAGACAGGCCCATCGTTCTGTACTGTGCGGCTGGAGGGCGCAGTTCAGATGCCATGGAGCAGATGAAAACCGCGGGGTTCCGCGAACTGTACAACCTCCGCGGCGGCTATTATGGCTGGGAAGACGCTGGAGAGGCCATTTCTCAAGCCCCCCCAATCCCACTTCCGCAAAGGGGGCAGTGAGCGATCAAGGGCGGGTTCGGTCAAATAAGGAAAAGCGCAACTCCGCCATGCCGGGAAGGGGGTCCAGGCGCATCGCATGAACCACCCTCAGGGTGTAGTTTCCTTCAAGAGGAAAGGCCACCGCTTGCTTGTAGCCAATCCGGTGGTCGATCCAGCGGCGACCTTCGCCGTACCATTGTCCATCTGGCGCGCCAAGGGGACACTCAAGTGTGTCCAACAAGGTCTTTCCATTGGGATATTCCAGCTCCACAAAGAGGTAGAGATTGGAAAAGGGATAATCCTCGCCATGCCGCAACCCGAATTGAAGGTCGTGTCGATGGTCTGGGTGCTCCACAAAAAACCGCATGACTGCCGTGTCGGCAGCGTCCCAACCCTGTCTCTTATACACATCTCCGAGCCCACGAGACTTCACGGAAT
>CAXHAW010000134.1:0-5289 GCA_964014525.1 uncultured bacterium | reverse complement strand
GCGAGTCCGTGAAGTCTCGTGGGCTCGGAGATGTGTATAAGAGACAGGTGTTCAAGGCCGTGCAAGGCGCAAAGACTGTGGAGTTCACGTCCATGGCGCATCTCGAAATGGGATTCGAGAAGCCCAGTTCGTTCGGGACCATCTAGCCAGCGAAAAACACCGCCTCCGCCGTTGTGGATGACAGCAATGCGCAGGTTGGTGGGAAGGGGGTGCACATGGAAGGCATTGGCGTCGTAGAGAAACCCCAAGTCGCCTGTGATCAGTGTGGTCTTTCGGCCTGCAATTGCCGATCCAACGGCAGTGGAAGAGCAGCCATCGATACCGGCAACTCCGCGGTTGGACCATGGCGCGGACCGGTCACAGCGATGGAAGAGCTGCGCATAACGCACAGGAGTGGAATTGCCGAGGTGAAGGTCCCAGCTGCTGGGAATGGCCTCATGCAGGAGGGCATGGGCAGCAAGGTCGCTCCACACCGCGGCGTTCAAGGCCTCCGCATGGGCGGCCTTGGCGCTTGCTTCGATCCCATGCCAGCGCATTTGCCAAGCCTTGACGCGGTCAGATGGCCGATGGGACTCCATCTGTTTTGAGAGTTCGGCGAGAGCGGGTTGGATGGGCATGTGGACTCCAATCGGCGGCCCTTGAAATGCACAGGGGAAACATGCAGCGGGGTCAATGTGGATGTGGTCCACCGCTTCAGACCGCAAGGCATTTCGAAGTGCCTTGCTCAGCAGGGGTGCTCCGAATGCCACCACGAGGTCAGGTTTCATGTCGCCCCAAGCCATTCCGGATGTCCGCCAGCACCGCATCCATCGATCCAAGGCGATGATGGTGGCTGGGGAGACCCCAAGGCCGCTGGTAGAGTCTCCAGCGATCACACCTGCTTTTCGCCATCCCTCTATGGTGTCAGGGTCAAGGGGCGAGGGTTGGGTGCCCCCGAGGAGCATGATTCTCTCCTGACCTGCTAAAGCCTGCTGAATCCGATCGAGGACAGCATCTGGTGTCCGCTGAGGATTGGGTAATTCAATGTGGCGAGGGGCATCAGGCAGGGCCCGTGGCGCTTCGTTTTTGGCCAGGTCTTGCAAAGGATAGAGTGGCTCGTCAAAAGGGCAGTTGACATGGACGGGTCCGCTTTGCAGGTCAAGGAAGAGGGAGTCCAGCAAGGCGGTTTCACTCTCCAAGTTTTGGGTCCACAGGTATGAGCCGCGAACGTGTCCAGCGTGCATCTCATTCTGCGATAGAGTTTGGCTTTCCCATTGGTCTGCAGCGCCTTCTGGCCTGTCAGCCGTGAGGCTGATGATCGGCAAACCCAATTGATTGGCCTCAGCAAGGGCGGGGCCATGGTTGATGGCGGCAGTGCCGCTGGTGCAACAGACAGCCACGGGTTTATCCAGCGCCAACGCCATGCCGAGGGCATGGTGCGCAGCGGCCCGCTCGTCGAGGGCCACAATTTCTGGGAGTCCGGCGTCCCGGATGGCTTGCATCAAGGGGGCGTTTCGTGATCCAGGGCTCACCACGGCTCCGCCGAGCCCCCGCTCGATCAGACCGGATATGAGCCGCCTGGCGGCGTGGATAGCAGCACCCGAGTCCTTCATTCGGACCAGTGGGCGATGGGGTCAAGGAGCGAATGCAGCTTGTTGCGCGTTTCCTGCCACTCGGCGTCTGGATCCGAGCCGGCTGTGATCCCGCCTCCGGCAAATGCGGTAATGATGTTGTCTTCCAGTCGAGCACACCTGAGGTTGACAAAGTATTGTACCCTTTTCTGTTCTTCTAGACCAACCCAGCCTGTATAGTAGGCGCGGTCGTGTCCCTCGTGCCGAGAAATGAAATCGAGGGCAGCTTTGCGCGGTGTGCCGCCAACGGCAGGGGTGGGATGCAATGCCGCCATAACATCCTCGAGACCACAAGTGGCGGAGAAATCGACCAAGGTTCTCAAATGTTCGAGGGGGCCATACTGTACCGTCTCTCTCTGGCCGAGTTGGATGTCCTTGCATTGGACCGACTCCAATGCGGAAACGACGGCGTCGGTGACGAGCTGCTGTTCGTGTTGTTCCTTATCGGTCCAAGGGCAGTGGGTGTTTGCGGGTCCTGCGATGCGGGTTCCAGCAAGGCAAGCCGTCCTGAAATGTGGGCGCGTGCCCTCGACCAAGGGTTCTGGAGAGGACCCAAACCAAGTTCCCACATCCTTGTGATGCAGCAGCCAGCTGAAACTGTTCGGGTGGGCGATGGCCTGCTGACGCACAATGGCGTCGAGTTCAAGGGCATCAACCCGAACGCTGAGTCGGCTGGACAGGACCACCTTTTCGAGGGGCCCATTGGCAATGGTCTCAAGTGCAATGCCAATGCGCTCGAGGTGATCTTGTCGGGCGGTTCCCTCTACGGTGGTGGCTTCACCAAGGCTTTGGCTTTTCTCATCTGAATGCACAGGGCCGATGGCTTCCAAGGTCCCTTCTACGACGAGGTCTAGGTGTTGGTTTGCCCCTTCCCAAGGGTGCATCCGAAAGCGAACGGGCCCGTCTTCCGACGGAACCAGCCGTTCCAGAACCGATGTGCCGGGACGATGAAACAGGACAAGCGGTCCTTGGTCTGAAGCGTTTCGGACGTCCCTCATGAAGTCGGCTTCTTGAGTTTTGGAACGAGCATCACGGTGAGTCGGCTCGTGCACACTGCACGGCCTTCTTCGTCTTCAATATCGATGTGCCACACGTGCAACCGCCCCCCTTCGTGGTGGAGGCGCGCTGTGCCCGTTACCCAACCCGTCCGCACACTGCGCAAGTGATTGGCATTGACCTCCACCCCCACAGCACTTTTCCCCTTGGGCGCTGCGATGAAATGGCTGCCAACCGAGCCGAGTGTTTCGGCGAGAACCACACTGGCGCCGCCGTGGAGCAGGCCATAGGGTTGATGCGTTCTCGCGTCTACGGGGAGTCGCCCCACAACAAGTCCGTGTTGGACATCGAGAATGTCGAGTCCGAGGGATTCGCTGATGGTGTTCGCCCCCAAACCGCTTAAGTCTGTGGGGCTGACGCCATCCAATGGAGAAGATTCCTCGTTCATCTGCACAAATTTAACCGGGGCGAGCTCCATCTGTTCGGTATGGTCCACAAAGGGATTCGATCATGTTCCACCGTGAAGGTCAATTTTTTTTCGATTTCGAGGCAACGATTGGCATCGTGTCCGTCATACACGTGGATGCAGCTTAACCGCTGTATCGGTTTCAAAATCCTTGCAGGTTTCGGAGGGGGCAGAAATGCCCCCTTCATTCTTTTTGGCCCAGCGCCACATGAAGGAGTTGCTTGGTCTCGAAGAAGGGGTCCTTTAGCAGCGGTGCAAGACTCCATGATGTGATGGGGTCCACCACAGGCTCCAGTTCATCTTTCAAGTTTCCACCTTTCAGATACAAGATGCCGTTGGACAGCCCATGGCGGTGTTCATTGTGCACGAGTGGTCTAACCCATTCGACAAAGGTGGGCATGCGGGTGACGGCTCTGCTGATCACAAAATCAAAAGGCTTCAAGTCAGTGAGTGATTCTGCCCTTCGCCAAATGCCCTCCACATTGCTCATTCCCAGCGCATCTGCGACAGCTGTGGTCACCTTTATTTTCTTTCCAATAGAGTCACAAAGAGTGAACTGAACATCTGGAAAGAGGATGGCCAATGGAATGCCGGGGAATCCACCTCCAGTCCCCACGTCGAGAATGCGCGCACCAGATTCGGGTCTGAAGACACGGGCGATAGAGAGGCTGTGCAGGACATGGCGCGTGTAGAACTGCTCCATGTCCTTTCGCGAAATGACATTGATCTTGGCGTTCCACTCCCGATAAAGCGGTCCCAGCTGGGCGAGCTGGCTGCGTTGCGTCTGATTGACCTCTGGAATTGGAGATCCGAAATCGGCATTGTTGATGGCCAGCCCTTCGAGCGCGGCCTCCACAGCCGACAAGTCTTGGGCAGTAGGGATGAAGCTCAAAAGTGCTCGCGGTCGATTTCAAGAACGCCGGCGAGGATGTCACGGGCTCGAAACAACTGGGCCTTCACTGTCCCCAGCGGCAAATCCAGCTCTTTGGAGATTTCGTCATAGCTGTATTCTTCGAAGTACCGGAGTTCGACGAGGCGCCGGTAGCGCGGTTTCAATTGGGCCACCACTTCGCGCATCCTGTTGACGCGCTGTTGCTTTTCCATGGTTTGTCCTGGATCGAGACCGTCATCTGCGACTTGGATTTCCATCGTATCCCCTTCAGCATCTGTGAAGCCCTTGTCCAAGCTGAGGGCTTTGATGCGCTTTTTGCGAATGAAGTCAATCGCACCATTGGACGCAATCTTGAATAGCCATGTGGAGAAGGCAAACTGCGGACTGTATTGTTTCAGTCTGCGAAAGGCCTTTCCAAAGGTCTCGATCATCAAGTCTTCCGCGTCATCACTGTCGTGCACCATCTTCAAAAGCATGTAGAAGATGGGGTCTCGATACCGCTCCATGAGTTCCGCAAAGGAGCTCTGGTCATGGGAGTCCAAAGCCCTGCGAATCAGGCCGTAATCGTATTTGGCCTTGTCGGATAGGTGGTCGATTACGACCGTTTTGTCGGTGCCCGCTGCGTCCATTTCGGCGATGTGGTGAAGTTCGATAGGGTGGCCCCGAAGAGAATTCCCCAACGCAGAGGCCCAAGCCAGATGGCGCGGGTTCCAGCGGAACGGGGAAGGGAGAGGTCCCTAGCGAACATTGACAAGGTAGCAGAGCGGACCGTCATTGCAAGGCCTGCAGATAGGACAGGTATCCAACCCTCGTTGTGCAAAAGGCCGCCAAACCCGATGGCGGCCATGGTGACGACCAAGGGGTCTAGCGTCGCGTCGGCAGCAAGCATGAGTCGAGATTGGCTTTTGTAACGGGGAGCAGTGGAGATGTGGCGCCGCTTTCGATAAATGGCGTCGGTCAAAGAGTCTGCGGGTCTTGTTGGGCATGACGTTTCTCGAGATGTTGAAACCACCGGTACGCCATGAAGCCCCTGCCCCATTGCACTTTGGATGAACAGATCGTCATCGCCACCTGCAAGGTCTTCGTGGTCACCAAACCCCCCGATTCGAAGCCAATCTGATTTCCGATAAGCCAAGTTTCGCCCAACGCCCATGTAGGCCTGGCCCATGGCTGCTTGGCTTCCGTATTGCCAAGCAATCCGGAGCGCATCGAAGGCCATCAGGTTGGGGCCATTTTCCGGCAAGCTGAAGCCCAGCAGGACATGAGGTGATTCCCCTTTGGCTCCCAGTTTTTTGGCCATGGGATATGCCCATTCTGGTCCTGGG